>JAJPIN010000114.1 GCA_021324715.1 Nitrososphaeria archaeon | reverse complement strand
TTGAAAGATCTCAGGACCAAGAAATTGCAAGAGCAAAGTTGGAGTCAATGGACGTCAATATAGATACCCTTACTGAAGAACAAAAGACGTATTTGACAGGATTTAGCGAAGGGACGTAGATAGCATTGCGATTAATTATGAATTTTTGGGAGAAAATTTATCAAGATATTAATTGGGAAAATATCAATGAAACTTGGGATGGGTAGTCTAGACTGGTTATGATACCTGTCTCACACACAGGTGGTCGAGAGTTCAAATCTCTCCCCATCCATTATGTTTTATTGTAATTAAGTTGGGAAACGACCAGGAGCTTAAGATACTCACTTTTCATTCCATTACAAACATTCCTTTTCCAATTACAAACTTCTTCCCTAGGAAATTAACAAGTATAACAGTGTTCAATAGTAATACGCAATGAAGTAATTTACCCTTTTATTATAATTAATATGCGAAAAATAGTTACATCCATAAAAAATATATGGTTACGAAAAAGAAAATAGATTAGTATTGAAAAGGGAGATTCTAAATTATCCTGATAAAAAGCATTTTTCTCCAAAATCCAATCCAAGATGGGGAAAAGAGGAAGAAACTGAGATTTTTGGTCAAAATGTAAAACTTTTTAGAAAGGGAAAGATTAGCGAGGATGATTTTCGTCGCTTTCGACTTCAACATGGAGCCTACGGATCCCGACTCCAACAAAATTATAGCATGGTCAGGATCAAGATTCCTAGCGGCGAGATAACACCAGAACAGCTTGAGAAGATTGGGGCACTATCGGAGGCTTTTTCAATTGGTTCCGCCCACGTTTCAACTCGTCAAAATATTCAACTTCATTGGGTACAACTTGAAGATGTAAGCGAGGTTATGAGGGGTCTGGTGGACGTAGGACTAACAACGAGAGAAGCTTGTGGCAATACGATCAGGAATGTTATGTGTAGTCATTTTGCTGGTGTTTGTCCGGACGAAGAGTTTGATTCTACTCCATATTCTAAAGCTATTGCAAGATTCTTTCTTAGAAATCCTGTTTGTCAAAATTTGCCAAGGAAATTTAAGATTAATTTCGCGTGCTGCTCACGTCATGGTCTGGTTAGAATTGCAGATATTGGTTTAATTCCAATGAAAAAGGAGGGAATTAATGGATTTAAGATATATCTTGGCGGTGGTCTTGGGGCTGCCTCATTCATAGGACACCAGTTAGAGGAATTTACTTCCGAAGATAGACTAGTATCGACGTGTGTGGCTGTAGTGAGATTGTTTGATAGACTCGGTAATCGTGAAAATATGGCAAGAAATAGAATGAGATATCTGGTCAATGAAATGGGATGGTCAAAATTTCAGAGGCTGGTCATTAAGGAACGATCAAATGTAGAAATGACTATCTCCCTTGAAACATTAAATAGATACAAAGTGGAGTGGGAAACTCCTGGCATAAGACAGTTGTCCAATGGTAGGAAATTACCACTAATAAATGAGAAAGTAGATGTTAATAGTGATCCGTATAAAAGATGGCTTCATTCCAACGTAGTGCCACAGAAGCAAAATGGTTACTTTGTAGTATTTATTACTCTAGGAGCCGGGGATATTACATCTAATCAGCTTCGGTCCCTTGCAAAGACTATTCGCAACTACTCAGGTGAGGAGTGTGCAAGAAATACTCCAAATCAGAATTTTGCAGTCAGATACGTCAAAGCCAATAATTTACCAGAATTTTACAATGATCTTGTCAAAATTGGACTTGCAAATCCTGGTGCTCTGTCTTTATCCTCAGTTGTAGGATGTTCTGGAACAACTTCATGCAATCTTGCAATTACCAATTCTCACAGACTGGCAAAAGAGATACAATCAAAATTCATAGAGCTTGGAATTGATACTGAAGATTCCCTTAGAGACTCAACAATTAAGATCAGCGGTTGTCCCAACTCTTGTGGTCAACATGAGATTGCAACAATTGGATTTTACGGCGGGGCCTCAAGAGTAGATGGCGCTATGACTCCGACATATACGATGATGTTTGGAGGAAAGGATGGTGAAGAGGGTATGCTTGGTAAATCTGTAATGCGGGTGCCGGCAAAAAGAGTGATAGCTACTCTGATAAAAATAATTGAGATATACAAACAAGAACGCAGTGCAGAGGAGTCACTTTCAAGGTGGATAAGTAAATTGATTAACGGTGTAGTTAATGGTAGGGGTCAAGTAAAGAGTTTGGACGATATGAAATCAGCTTTGGCGCAAACAGTTACATTACCAAGCCCTAGTGATGATCCAGAAGCCTATATGGATTATGGTAACGATATCAAATTCAGTGCAAAGACAGCACGTGGAGAATGCGCAGCTTGAAATATGCTTTCAAGGAAAAAAAAACCAATAACATTTTGTCGAAAAACCGTACTCTCAGCAAATCGCAAGACATCATTACAAATGTGGATATTCTTAGAAGTCTTATTAGAAAAAATTCAGTAAGGATTGTAGATGTCAGGAAAGAGGACGAATATAAAAAAGAACATATAAAAACTGCAATATCGATTCCCCTTGCTACAGTACTTGCAGATGATTCTCCAGAAAGAATAGTCAAATTATTAGAACAGTCTGGAATCTCCGACAAGACGTTAGTAGTTGTATATGATGATACATTTGGTGCACTTGCTGCAAGAGTTGCGTGGACATTCCAGTACGTAGGACATTCAAACACATCTTTACTTGAAACAACTTTTACCAAATGGAAAAATTATGGATTTGAGACCGAAAAAAAAGTTAACGTCTTTCCCAGGGCTAAACATAGCCTCAAAGTTAATACGGATATTTATGCAAACTATGACGAAGTAGAGAAAACAAAAACCGAACAAAATAAGATTCTAGTGGATTCGAGAGAACGGTTAAATTTTTTGAGCGAACATATTCCTGGTGCTACTAATCTACCATACACTATGCTAGGAACAAGTGATTCTATATTAAGGGAACCTCAGGAAATTAGGAGATTCATGGAAAACAGGGGAATATCTACGGATAACGAAGTCATCACTTATTGTGGGAGTGTAGGAACCCTGTCAGGACTTGCATACTATGCACTCAGAATGGGAGGAGTAAAGAATATTCGGCTATATTCAAGATCTTTTAAAGAATGGAAAAAATTGGGAAAGCCAATAGAAGAATTTAAAGACGCAAATTTCTGGGATCTTTCAGCAGAATAGCCAAAATTTTTTTCCATATGACAATGAGATAGTATGGGCTATTCAGATTTAATTTTGAGATATTTCAAAAGTTTTATTGCATCGCGTGCCTTAAGGCTATCCCTATTCTTAAATATATAGTTTCTAAAATTCTCAAGTTCATCATGAACTGATGGATATTGTTCCTGTGCCAACCTTATGATATCTTCATAGTTTCTAAATGGAAAGTAAATGTTTTTTGCAATCCTTACACATCGTTTTTTGGTTTGCTTGCTAATAATTCTACATTTATAGGCCAAAAAGAAATTGAACCTGATGTCAATCATAGCCTCGGACTGAAGAATATTTTTACCCTGAACAAATGTAACTGCTACTTCATCATCAGCGTTGATTATACCATTTTTAAATAACTGAAAAACCTTACCAATGCCCTTCATTCCAAATTTTTCCAATTCTACAGCCCTTAATGCACCTAGGCTGGCTGCACCTATTAGTTCAATGTTTTTTCTTGTCGCGAGATGATAAACTTCAATTGGTGAAGGGGGATAATCATGAAGAAAGACTCCGTCTATAAATCCAATATATCTTTTTTCGTCTGAATTAATGGATAGTCTCAAAAAATCACCCTTCTTTGCAGGATCCCTATAATCTGCGTCTAGGATTTTACTCGCCTTCTCCCTACTTAATGTAGGTCCAAGATATATTATTGGTTGGCTCATAAACTAAAGGATTCTCTTCCTCTTTTTCCAATTATTGCTTTTGTTATCTTAAATGTTTCTAGTCCAGGCACAATTGTTCGTACGACAGGTATCATTATTTGAGGGTTTGTCAG
>JAJPIN010000105.1 GCA_021324715.1 Nitrososphaeria archaeon | reverse complement strand
TTATGTCCAGGGCTAAGGATATTATGTTTACAGATAAGACTCAAAGCCTTATAAAAATGTCAAGACTTATAACGCGCCACGTAAATCTGATAGAGGCACTGTATGACATATTCGAAGCATCTGATCATTCTAAGATAGATAAAGACAAAGTTGATTATATTAATAAAGAACACTCAACGTTGGTTGAAAAGCATGGTGCCAAAATTCTAAAGCTACATAGAATCACTAGAAATATTCCGGAAACACAATACCCCCTACAAAATGCAGATTTTTCTGTTGCTACAATTAAAGAACTAATTAAGCAGGGAGAGACCAAGGTATTCGATTATCTAAAACAATAATCTGTTTTTGGGAATTTACAAATTATTATGATAAATATTATAGTATTATAGATAGTAAAATAGACAACCTAAATTATAGATTAGTAAAGTAACAATCCGAGTATCTATATCATCTAATATAGTATCTTTTTTTCCCAATCATTGTGTTGTATTTCTGATGGTAATCTGACCCACTCATTGTATGCCTCATTATATTTTTTAGACCAACTATTGCAGGTATTATGTGCATTCTTTATTCCAGCAAACTCGGTTGTCCTGCCTATCTTTTCATCCCTAATTTGTTTTTCTTTAGCGTTATAGATTTGGGAAAGATATTGTTTGTCATGTCTACTTTCCATATGTTCCTGTATAACAGGATTATCTAGATCTCTCCAAATTATTAGTCCATTCGAAGAATTTGATGCGATTGATAATGTAGCCATTATTAGACGATCTGTTGGAGGACTGTAATCAAGCTTAGAATAGTTATAGGTTATTGTGGGGTATACCACATACCTGATTGGCTTTTTAAAAATTTCTGAGAATATATGCAATTGCCTTTCTAAAGTGGACACGTTATAATAACATCCAGTTGCAACAACTAAACCGTCAATATAATTATCATACTTCTTTACAACAATTCCAGTTTTTCGTCCTTCAAAATATACTGTAGGATAAAACTTAACTTCCTTGCTTTTATCTTTGAGTATCTCAGAGAGCTTGGAATATTCCATAAAATCTACGTTATTCTTGAATTTTGTATAATCCCTTGTACTTATCCAGTTAAAATCATCAATTGTAAAACCTTCAAAAGAGCTTGGATATTTCTTTTCAAGAGAATTAAAATACTTTATCCATCCTTTCCAATTATAACTGGTATCAGGTCCACCCTCCGACGGTGGGAGTAAAATAATTATTACTTTTAGATTCGTTTTATTTGCTGTTTCTAGTAAATTTTCTGTCATTTTCAGATATCTGGGGTCTTCAAAGTTATTCATAACATAATAGTACTCCCGATAGCCTTTGTTAAGAAGAGAATCTATTGCCTTTTCCTGTTCCTCCCCTTTCAGATGCTGGAGCACAAAACTCGTATTAGTTGGAGTCCAGAGTCCAATAGTAAAGTCTTTTGAAGTTGAGTCTTCCAAAGTTTTCACTTTATTATTACCGGTTTCAATACCGTTTTCCGCACGTATTTCTTGTATTATCTCGTGGTGACTTATTATCTTAGAAAATGGATAATTATTATTAATTGAAAGAGAAAAAATGTAGAATGAATTTGGAACAGAATGAATGGATTGGATTAATAAAAAACAAATTATCCCAATACCGAGTAAAATGAGTATATCATGATTCATGAAAAACATGCAAAATTTGTATCTATTAAATATATGTTAATACTCCTGCAAGGCGTTTGTCTAAATCCAGTGTGTCCTACGATGGACGAGTAATTCTTCTTCTGTATTTAGCCTCCAACCACATATTTCACACATGAGAAGATTTGAGATTTCTTCTATCTTCTTTGGAATTCCCACAGTCAGAATATTTTCCAATTCCATTATTTGATATCTTGTTAAATTATGTGAATCTAAATAATTTCGGATAATTTCTTTAATCATACTGTTCCCATTTCTTTTATTATTCATATTTAATATAATGCTTATCTCATCAGTTTCGGGTATCATATGGATATTTGAGACGACCTTCTGTGAGGAAAGATGTCCTTTTATAGCTTGGGCTAATAATACGTCACCGGCAAAATTGATTATTATTTCTACCATGTAAACCAGGTTTGATCTCTTCTATGTAGAATTAGGTTAAATTGTCAAATATATAGTATCAAATTTAAGCTCAAGTTACTACTCGTGGCTACATAATAACCAAACAATCCTGATTTGATCAAGTGTAGTATTGGTTCCTTCAGAAATAGTTGTTCACAATAATCCGCAGAGATGATTTCTAACAAAAAAATAAAAACTTACTTTGTCATTTGCGAAAAAGCTGCTTCGGCAGCTCTTTTCAGTTCGTCTTCTGAAAGATCTTTTTTATGAGTCGCAATGGACCATACATGTCCAAATGGGTCTTCCAATCTACCATGGCGATCTCCCCAAAATTGATCCTTTACAGGATCCAAAGCCTTAGCGCCTGCAGAAACTGCTCTATCAAAAATTGAGTCAACATCTTCTACATATACGTACATTGATACGGGACTTCCGCCAATCGATTTGGGTGAATTACAGTTCATCTCAGGATATTCGTCAGACAACATAAACAGTGAATTTCCTAACATTAGTTCAGCATGCGCAACTCTACCATCCGGACTATTCATACGACGTCTCTCTTGGGCTCCAAAACCCTTTTTATAAAATTCTATTGCTGCATCTCCATTTTTCACTATCAAAACAGGAGTAATCGAATGAAAGCCTTCCGGAATTTTTTTTACTACATCCATAATATTACTTCATCTCTTATGATATTTATCAATATGTAAGTACTCAATTAATTAATTAATCGTCTAATATCGATGAATTCACCTTGGAAGACGATTTCCTAATCGAGCTGACGAAAAGTCATGATTTTTTCCAAAACAATATGCACGAGACCTGAAAATTCAAGTATTATGGGTTCACTTCCCTACGAGATCTTGTCATCTACGAACTCTCAAAAATTCAAAACTATTTCATGAAAAGAAGATTGGGAAGTAGATCTATTCATTAGATAAGGAAAGGTTTTTGAGAAGGAGAATTACTTGCTGGAATTGGGATCATAACCGTAAAGGTTTAAAGGAATTTTTGGAGGATCAAAAGGGTGGTAAACGATGAGTAATGGATATACTACAATAAATCGTGAGATAATAATAGATGCTCCAATTGATAGTGTATTTTCAGCGGTGTCTGATCAAGATCAATTAATTCACTGGTTTCCAGACTTGGCGGTATTGGAAAAGAAGGAAGGAGGACAGGTAACTTTTAGGTTCTTGAAATCTGAGAAGAATAATTTAGAGAGGGATCATGAAATGAATGGGAAGATAATAAAATTTATTCCAAACAGTGAAATATCATATACCTGGCATTTCCAAACAAAGTCTGATTTTAATAAAGAGACTATAGTAACTTGGAAGTTTGAATCACTGGGAAAAAACAAAACAAAAGTTATCCTAAGGCATAGTGGATTTGCTGAGAATGATAGAGAACAATATAATGAACATTCAGCAGGATGGACATGGTTTGTTAACAGATTGGGGAATTATGTGACCAAAGGAGAGCCATGACTCATCGTAAATTACCGAACAGTAAGAACTATTTATTATGCGTAAGAACAAAAGAAGGTATAGGCAGAAGTTAACCAAATTGAAAGTTATATCAAAAACAATTCAGTTAAGTTCTAAAGGACAAGATGATGTTATTGATATTACCAAACAAGTATCAAATATAGTAAAAGATAGCAACATTGAAAATGGAACAGTTACTATTTTTGTTGTAGGTTCGACCGCTGCTGTAACAACAATTGAATATGAACCTGGACTCATTAATGATTTTCCAGAAATGTTATCACGAATTATTCCAAAAAATATAGAATATGAACACGATAATACCTGGCATGACGGAAATGGTCACTCTCATGTGCGAGCATCTTTGGTAGGACCAAGCCTAACCGTTCCAATCATAAATGGTAAGCTGACATTAGGAACCTGGCAACAAATAGTATTGTTAGAGATGGATACAAGACCCAGGAATAGAAATTTGATACTACAAATTATGAGTTAGTCGATAGATAATATTATCACAAATTAATAAAGATCCCTGATTAAATTCAATCATTTCCATGACAAGACTAACAATATTTTCAGGATATAATCTATTGAACTCGGCTACTAGTGAATCAGTCTTCCATCCAATCCATAGAATTGAGTACTCAGTATATTACCATCCGTATTATTTATTTTGATTTGTAAGTATCCATAGTCTATTTTGTTCAGAAAGGGCCATTC
>JAJPIN010000107.1 GCA_021324715.1 Nitrososphaeria archaeon | reverse complement strand
TTGAGGAAAATCTATTCTACGATTTAGTTGGAATGATGAGACAACTAGATTTGACGTGGAAATTAGTTTAAGTTTATTGAATAATTAGTTGAGTGTGTATACGAACTGGAGGGATTAGAGCCGTACGCGATAACGGACCAAAATAATCCCCCAGCGAACGTATGATGGTCTGAAGTTCCTCTACGTTGTTCATCTATTGGCAACAAAATATAAAATAATTAAATATCTACTGATGAGAGCGATAACAAGATGAATGATGAATGATCCCACGACTAGATAGTTATTACTTGACCTCATTCTAATTATTCAATAATATAATATACTTACCAAGTGTATAATACACGTTGAGAGCATATCGGATTGAGTCAAATGAATCAAATGTTTTGGCCGATGTTTTGTCTTTTATCTAACTTTACCTAAATCCTGAATCTTTACAACGAATTTATTCCGACAATCAGGACAAATAAAAAATGCTGTTGCATAGGCACCCGTAGCATAATATTCAAAATCGATTACTGATGCCGCCATAGGGGTTTCATTATCGCAGTACATACATAGGATAACCATTGATTTGATACGGTTGATTATTTCCTGTTTAGCATTAGCAAAATGAGTATTACTTAACCCAATCACCAATCATTAATAGCGTAAGCTTGTATAAATTCTGAATAATTTAAGACATTAATTTACAACATTAATTTTTGTCGTTTAAAGTGTCATACGCATATAACAAATGACCGAAATTATGAAAAAAATGGCCTGAAGATACCGCTTTAGTTTTTACCTATTTAAAGAGTGATCACAATCGGTATTAATTTTTACTCGACAAACTTATTAAAGAATTTTGAATTTCTATTAGTTTAACAGGTTTTAGCAAAAGACTGATATTCTTGTCAGTAAAAATATCATGTTTAGATATTTCTTGGTCTAATAATTCAAAAGCGGTATTGAAGATTACACTTGCTGGCGGAAATTTATTTAATCTGGATTGAAAAAACCATTAATTGCTATAAAAATGGATTCTTTGGGATGGTAAAGTATTCTCCCCGGCATCCAAGTCATTACGGAACTAATATTGGGAAACATTATAAGCAAGTTTCCTTCATAAGATAGATGTTAAACGATAAAAACCACGGAGTGGTAGAAGGATGAAAGTTTCTGTCTCATACAAGTAAATTTGTTTCAATAGTTGACGACGAGCGTGATATCACCGGTCTTTTTGGAGATGCGTTACAGAATGTATCTGGCTTGTCCATATTCACGTTCACTGAGCCGACAATTGCACTTGAACATTTTAAAATGAACAGGAGTTTCTACGCTCTAGTAATTTCTGATCTAAGAATGCCAGTAATTAATGGAATTCAATTATTGAAAACAGTAAAGGATTTGAATCCTAGAGTAAGAACAGTTTTGATGACTGCCTTTGATGTAGAAGATAAACTATTTCAAGAGTATAGTAAAAAAGAAATCATAAACGGATTAGCGCAGAAACCTATTCACTTAGGCGATTTGCTTGCACAAGTGAGTACTCAGTTACATGACTTTGAATTACAAAAACAACAGCCATTGATAGAAATTAAGTGAGCATCACGTATAATAACTTCATTCTAAGCCTATTTGTTGATGATAGTCAGTATAGATGTTAGCAGGTGACAACACTAAAGCAGGTGACAACACTAACGAGCACTAATCCGCAAAGAATTCAGATACATGTCTTTGTATTTTATGTTAAAAATATGTGAGTGCAAATAATCTAAATTGGCACGAGATTCCAAATGGTAAGGAAAAGAACAATTCATGGATTTCATATCGGATAATAATGGAATTCTAACTCAAGGTATACGAAGGCAAGATCCTAATTTCAAAAAATGGCCTCCAAACTGTATTACGTAGTCAATCTGATCAAGAAATTGGGCTGTACCTGGTCTAAAAATGGATTTACCTGGTCAAAAAAATCATCCTATGATAACAAATCCCCGCCAATAATTGTCAAATCCTCCATTTAGTAAACTACCATCCGTAGCTTTAATCGGATTAGGCGCTGTACCATCAAGCCTTAAAGCAAAGTTACAATCAGGATCAAAATGACACAGAGAGCTCAATGAATCATTGGTCACTATAGTCAGAAACCTATTGTTAAGATCCCACTTGACAGTCACCGTTGCGTTTGGATTTGTCTCCATCGCTAAGATAAGACTTGTGCCTGGAATGAATGTCGACGTGTCTACAGCTTTGGAGAAAAGAACTTCGATTTGCAGCCTTCCGTCTGCCTTTGTAATAAAGCCAGTTGGTGAAATCTGACTAGCCTCAGGGAAAAGGACCAATAAAGGCAAGGTAGCCGAGATATTAGCGCCATGAGGTGTGACAGACCTATTACCATCAATGGAGGAAGCCTTGCTATTATTTAGTGCTGTTGTAGCCTCCCCTTGCCATGCAAACGGATAAGCAATGAGTCCAACGTTTACAAAAGTTATCAAAATTAATAAGCCAAGAATCGTTACCTGCCCAGAGTTAGTCATTAGCATTTAGGAAATCTATCTCCGAAAGTATATTTAACTTTCGTTATTGATAAAATGAAAAATAGACAAGTATTCTTATCATTAGAGGAAAGTTTTGAAGCGTATCTTAGATAGACGTATGGACTTGCCAGAAGATAAACCACAAACTCGCATGAAAAATTTTGATGGAATAACTACAAATGTTAGGTCTCATAGATAATTAGGGCTGAATAATCAACATCACTTTGTTTACGAGTAGACTCCAAGGGTTTGGCTGTGGCGGCAAATTTAATATCAATAAGTCTGAAAGTGCTGCCATGCTGCTTTGTCATATCTTCAACAAATTTATCAATATTTTCAGTTACTGAACTTAGAATGTGTGATTGAAAACCTACGTTGCGTATCATTATCTAACTATCGAACTTGACCTTTTGAAGAATAAATAGTTTAATTGTTTGGTCCCTCTCCTCTATGTGATTTATGTTTTAAAATGAATAATTTATCATAAACAAATGCGCTTTATATGGGTCGAACTATGCCTTCATTCAGAATTGCATCGGAAATGGAAGTGCGTTTGTAGTTCTGCTATTTTTTCCAAAACGAGGACTTGTTTAAAATTATCTTTTTCATTTCTATATAGGGCCCACATTTGATGAATTAAATCTAGTTGATCTATCCTCTCTAAGTGTTTATCCACAAATTGAGATTTTGCTTGTTTTGAATCA
>JAJPIN010000138.1 GCA_021324715.1 Nitrososphaeria archaeon | reverse complement strand
GCCTGACTTGACCTTTTCCGTAAATGGGATATATCCACAGAATACAATCGAATTGGTTATTAATGGAGAAACTCTGGGAGGAAATTTCGTAGCGTATTGCCATTTAATGTTGCCCGTAGCAAGATCTAGGGCAAATATAGTTCCATTTCTTAGACCTTGTTCAATAGTATGAGGAGCAGCGATCTTGTGTCCGCTTATTCCATCAGTAAAAAAGTTCAAGCCTCTATTAGTTGCCGCAATGTAAAGACTGTCGCTATCAACTGCATGATAACTGTACACACCATAAGACCATATCATACCACTGCCAACACTTGAGGGCATTGAATCTGTGTTGTATCGCTTTCCTAAAGATTTCCACCATATTTCCTTTCCTGTTACGGCATTCATTGCGATTACATTGCCCATTTTATCGTGACCTACAACCAATTTTTCTTGCGTTTTGTTATCAAGAATTACTCGACTAATACTACTTCCCCATGAAGTATCCCAATCATGTGTATCTGGGACCCTCACGTCCAGAACAGTGCCATGTGCTATGAATGGAGTCGCCCATAATATTTTACCATTAGTAACGTTTATCGCCATCATATGGTTTGAGTAAAAGTTTGGAGTCTGTCTAGTACTCGCATTAAAGTTAGGTGATGCACTTCCTAATGGAATATAGATTTTTCCTGTCTCGGGATCAAGTGAACCCCCAGACCACGCCGTTGCACCTCCATTGGGAGGAGTTTTTCCAAGTTTTACCCAATCGCCTGCTGTGGTATCAAGATTCCATATTATTTCACCGTTAGTACTATTGATGGCAGTAACATTTCCCTTTACCATGCCCAATCCGGGAGGAAGGCCACTTCCGCCAGAACCTGCAATCACATAATTTTTCCATACGATTGGTGGAGAATCAACACTATAACCCAACAGCGGATTACCCAAAACCTTCGACACCCATTTAATTTCACCATTTGTTGCATTGATCGCTACAATGGAAGAGTTCAACGCGGTGCTTGAAAATATTATGCCATGATTAAAGACCAAACCCATCGTAGGGCCGTTTCCAATACGGATCTTCCAAATTAATTTTCCTGTCAAGGTATCAAATGCTATTATATTCCCAACATAATCTTGGACATAGCCTTTGTGACCTATGACTATAGGAGGTTCTTGTATCTCAAAATCATTAAAGAGTCTCCATTTAACCTGAAGCTTGTCAACGTTATTCTTTGTTATTACAGTCTGATTACTATTCCTGGTACCGTATACATCGTGATTAACCTGAATCCAGTTATTCTCATCCTTCTGCTCAGTGCCAGTATCACTTTCGACGAGTACAGGAGAAATAGATTCAATGGCTGAAGTATTCGTGAAAGTAAAACAATATGTGAAAACCATCGCAGCCAATATGGCAACTAAAATACGGCCGATTCTATGGAATGAGTTTTCAACATAGTTTAAAGGCGAACTAACTGGGATATCAAAATAAAACTTTGCCATCAACGATATTATTATCAGTTGGTTCAATAATTTATGTTTAAAGTTCATCATTAGTACAATCCAATTGTACGACATATCAGAAGTTGTTAACCTCATCCTATCATCCAAGCTGAGCCTTTTTAGATGTCAATTCATGTCACGCCAATGGTTTCAAATAAGAGTATCGAACAGCAAAAGCTTATTGGCGAACATTCTCAGCAAACATTTCCGTCTTCCCCAAAGCACTACAGACCTATCACAATATCACAATATGCATGTTAAATGATTTTTCTAGAAAGATGCAAATGGTTATTGATTCTATTAGATTCGAATCACTACATGGGAATATTCCTACTTAAATTAGTGTACGCAATATTAAGCGGATTTTATAACTTAAGGCCGTGTTCTAAAATTGACTGGAAGTCGAAACATACATTTATCAGAACTAGAACCTCCAGCGCCTACAGCAAAAAAGAATAAATGAATTAGGATAATTTCGAAACTGAAAATTTGGTCTATGATATCAAACAGACAATGCTCCAGGATCATAAATCTACATACAATAATTATATATCCCTATCCTTTTAGCCATCCCAATAATTTCTGCAAGTCAGACAAATGTAGTTCATAAATATACTGGGATTACAGTCAAGATTAGATTCACATTCACAAATTATACCACATGTTTTGCATTGATGTCGATGTAAGATGGCGATTTTCCCCACAGTTGGATATGCACATTATGGCTTATATCATATAATGATCACAAGCTGCAAAATCTATTTACTCGAGGCTACAAATAATCTTGAATTATGCCAAAAGCTCTCCAAAATAGATTTGGGATGTCTCACAAACAAGTCGCCTAGTTTGGATAAACACAATTGATATGCCCTATGCTGGTACCGACTCTACTTAATTTAATTTCAAAATTAACAAAAATTGGCAAATAGCGATAATATTTCGAATGTTCTCTTGTGGTTACGTCTCAAAGAATTAGCAAGAAATCTTACTTTAGCAAGAAAATTGCTGTGGTGGATGATGAGAGTGATATAGCCCAGATGTTTACTGAAGCTTTAAAATCTAACGGTTATAAGGCTAAGGCTTTTACTGATCCAATAGTTGCTTTCGACCAAATCTGCTCGGACCATTCAAGTTATGGTTTGGTTTTGAGCGATGTAAGGATGCCTACTTTATCAGGAATTGAGTTGGCAACCAAGCTGAGAGAAAAATATAAGGAAATAAAGATTATTTTAATGAGTGCTTATGAAACTGAATATATCAGGATTAGTAATATGAAAAATATTGATTACTTTGTTTCAAAACCAGCGCATATCGAAAAAGTTCTTGGAATAATCGAGAATGTTATATTACCACAGAATTTAAAGATTGAAGAAATTCGAACCACTAATTATTCCCATCGACGCTTGTAAATTAACTAAATTGTTACTCTTTACAAAAAAACAAGTCCAACCTATACTCTTGATACAAAATCAATTTAATTTCTTCAATCAAGTTTTCCATTTCGTAATCTTCAATTAGTTCACTACGTCAATTGCAGTTATGGCAAGAGATTCCAGTTCAGACATACAATTTCGTACTCTACGAGACCCCTTGTGAGTTCTATTCGAAGTTGTGACAATAATGGACTAATGAGGAATCTAACAATGGACTGACTATTTTTTAGTTGATTGAATAAGTATATTATTGCGAGTTTGAGAACTAATAGAAAAATCTATTATATTTGGTAAAACTCAGACTATGACTATGATGAAAGGGGAAAAAAATGTCTATCCAAGAAGTAGATCAGATATCGATTACAATTCTTAAGCAGTTAACTGGAAATAAACTATTATCATAATAGGGTATTCTTTATAAATTAAACGTAGTGCCTACACTTGATTGAATGAACTTCTCAGGGAAAGATTCAATGATCCTATTCGTAGCTTTCCACCCAGTGCAATGACACGGCACTATATAATTAGGGTCAGCTTCCCTGAGCT
>JAJPIN010000192.1 GCA_021324715.1 Nitrososphaeria archaeon | reverse complement strand
TCCTATGTTAAACATAATCTCACAATGAATAATCCTATAGTCATTTCCCCTGATGAAGGAGGAATAGAAAGAGCAAAAAAATTTGCAGGATTAATTAATGCAAACAGCCTTTCATTAGTAAAAACGAGAGATAGGTTCACTGGTGACGTATCAATCTCACTACTTGATCAGGGATCACTGAAAAATTGTGACGCTCTTATTGTAGACGATATGATAAGTACCGGTACTAGTATTATGAAAACAATCGAATTACTTGAAAAATATCGCATTGGGGACGTGTATGCTATATGTACTCACGCACTACTAGTTGATGATGCTAAACAAAAATTACTCAATGCGGGCATCAAGGAAGTTATATCTACGAATTCAATTCCCAATGAATTTGCCAAGGTTGATTTAAGCAGTGTGATATCAAATTATTTTTTGAATCAATGATGACTATTTTAAGCTAAATCGTACTTGTTAGATTATATTTTTATATTTTTACAATTAATGTAACTTGATTATTCACAGTTTTATCGAGCTCCTCAGTTACTGCTTTTATAACATGTGCAGTGGACGACAAGCCAGAAAAATCCAATAGCCTTTTCCCATCAACGATATGAATTTGCGGAGCGAGTTCATCTTTGGACAGACCATGGTCATCAATTAATGATTGAATTTTTTCCTTCATTTCTAAAGGACTACCACTGTATATATCTGCATTTTCAACAGATATTTTAACATGACCATATTTATCAAGGACTAGCACAGGTTGTTTTTTTGACTTTAAAAACAATTTCTTTTTATGTATTTCACATGCAAATATGTAATAATCTTTCATATCATATATTCTTTGTACACCTTCGTTGATACCAAATAGTTCACACGCTAGTATTTCAGCCTCCTCATCATCAATTTCCTTTCTATCATTGGAACCAACATCTAGATTCATATTACCATAAACTGTAACACGCAAAAGAGATTTTTCGTTTATATATTCAGATTGGGTAGAAATTGATTCAGGAAGAGCTCCCTTTGAAATCGCAATTTTTTCAACTTCCTGAATAAAGGATGATATTTCATCGGGACTAGGATTATTTATTATCTTTTCCCTTTCTTCCCGAATTGACGCCGTACAAACTCCTATAGATGAGATCACTTCTGAATTATTAGCAATTCTATATTGACAATTCAATTTGGCGGCGAGCATTGGAACAAGAACGGATGCACCTCCTCCACCTCCTATTAACACAAATTTTTCATCTTTTAACCTATATTCTCTCATTAGAGTTCTTATTGTCTGCAGTATCTTTGTGGTTGAAATTTCAAGAATCTTACTCGCAATTTCTTCCATATCCATACCCAGTCTCTTTCCCAAAATTGATAACGCTAGCTGTGCAGATTTTTGATTACCTTTTGCATAATCGTTACCGGGGATACGTCCTAAAGCATTAGCGGCACATGTAGTAGTTATAGCAAACCGTTTGCCAGCACCGACTTCTATTCCTATATAATCAATTGGATCTCCTTTTTTGGGCATAAACGTTACTATTTGGCCTCCCTCTAAATCTTGAGGTTCAGCAAAACATGAATATTTCAAACCCGAAATATGGGCAGATCTGGGTCCCACATCAGTTATCTTTTTACCGGACCACCGTACCAGAGAACCACCAGCAATTCCGACTACTCTGACATCTAGTGATTTTATACACGTTGGATGATCCATAATTGTAACATATTTGACCTCTGGTTTACCATTTTTTATAATACAAATATTTGTTGAGGTACCTCCAACTTCTATAAAAATACCATTGAGTATTCTTAAATGTAGCAGAGCCCCCGCGACGCTTGCCGCAGGCCCTGAAAGTACAGTCAGGATCGGTTTGGTTTTAAAAGTATTCAAGTCGGTAACACCCCCATCACCCTTCATTATTGTAATTGGAGCAGAGATTTTTTGTTGCCGTACCGCTTTTTCAACATATTTTGCTGTGCCAATAGCCTTTAATAATATACTTGCGTTTATTGCAGCAGTAAGTGTTCTTATTTCAAGACCGTATATTCCAGTCAGTTCATGTCCTGCAGTAGCAGGTAGGTCTGATCTTTCCATTACATATAACTCATTACTAGGATCGTCTACACCGTACGCTTCACTAACTATGATAACTTTTGCTCCCTCTTCCTTCAATTCTTTTATTATTTGAAGAATTTCTTCCTTGTCTAAGAATTTTGAAGTATCTAAAAATCTATAACACGTTTCCATATATTTATTAGGTCCTAATTTGACGTTACCTAAGTTTGTTCTTTTCACAATATCACTTTTTTCCAAATTTACTCCCATTCCAATAATTCCGACCTTTGTAGTGTCTCCCTCTAATAACGCATTAACAGCCTGCGTTGTGCTGTGAGAGATCAATTCAATATCTGATTCGGAAATATTTTCCCTGCGTATGAGTTTGATTAATGACTCTACAATACCAGCTGATACTCCCTCTTCTGAGAAATGAGAAGTAGGGACTGTGACCTTTCCAATTATCTTACCAGTATTCATATCTATTGCTACTGATTTGGTAAATGTCCCTCCAACATCAACACCAATTCTCACTCTACTCATCATTAAAACCGTAAGATATTTTTCTCATAATGCCTTATTATTTAAATCCTGTTAAATTTTAGTGTATTAAAGGTTTGAAATTGAAACAGAACGACAATAAGGCGCTTCTAATATGATACTAATTTCAACAATTCCTCCCGATGCTTTAATGTAGGAATCCAATCGATAATTCCTACTCTTCTTTTTGAATCGTCACTTAATGCTTCGATTAAGCGTTTGATAATTTGTTTGCTAGAATCTATTGTAGTATCAAACTCAATGATCTTTTGCTTGCCGAATTTTTTTATACTATCGTATAAAGTTATACCCAGAATTTCAGCTGTGATGTTTTCCCTAATTTTCTTATTTGTGTATTTTCTTTCTTTAAATGTTTTCAAAAGAGATTCAGGGGAACGTCGTAATACTACTACGAGATCGGCCTGACTGGGGCTTAGTAAATATGGAGCAAGGTGTCCTGTAACAATTACATCGTCGTATCTCTTTAATTCCCTTTTAATCATGACCGTAGCCTTTTTTATATAGACATCGTAAACACCCAACGATTTGTCTCTAAATACGAGCTTATTTTTTATCACAAATTCATTTAAATTCATGATTTTAAATCCTAATCTTTTTGATAACATGTTGCTGATAGTGCGTTTTCCAACTCCCGGATTGCCAGTTATGATGATTCTCGACAACCTTAAAAATTATAGTTACTCTAATTTATTCTGTCGTTAATCATCATAATGTAATAGAAAATGAAGTGAAAGACTTAAAACCCGTTGGTATAAACAAGGAATTATTAGATGAAAATCACTATATTAGGGTCAGGGAAAGAAGTTGGACGTTCAGGTTTTTTGGTAACATCAAACAATACCAATATTTTGTTAGATTATGGGGTGCTTTTAAAAAGAGAACCAGTTTTTCCAATTCATGTTAGACCAAAAGATATCAGTTCAGTTGTTCTTACCCATGCTCATTTAGATCATTCTGGTTTTATACCCTCACTTTTTTTATCCAATTCGAATATATCAGTTTTAGGAACAAATCCCACCTTCGATCTTTCCAATTTACTAATTGAAGATATGATCAAAATATCTGGATATTATTTGCCGTTTGATTATGCGGATTTACATAGTATGATGAATCATTCAAGAACTTTACAGTATAGAGAAAGATATCCATTCAATAATATGCAAATTACCTTATATGAATCTGGACATATACTAGGCGGTTCCTCAATACTCGTAGAAAGTGAAGGTAAACGCATTTTTTATACTGGAGATATAAATACTAGAGGTTCAAAAATACTAAGATCTGCAGATTTAGATTTACCAGAAGTTGATATCTTAATAATTGAAAGTACATATTCTCAAACAGAACAGACCCCACGAGAGGAATCCGAAAAAAATCTTGTTGAATTTGCATATAACATTGTAGAAAGAGGAGGAACTCTTTTCATACCGGCGTTTTCAGTAGAAAGGGCACAAGAGATTGCATCGGTTTTAAAAGCTTCCAATTTTAAATATAGAATATCTATGGATGGGATGGCACTAAAAGCTAATGAAATAATGTTGAAAAATCCATCATTTTTAAAAAATCCTGAGGTATTTACAAAAATTATATCAGAAATTGAATGGGTTCAAGGATGGAGAAGAAGAAAACAATTGGTAAAAGAGCCAGGAATAATAATCTCTCCTGCAGGAATGCTTGTGGGAGGAACAGCAATGTTTTATTTGCAGGAGATAGCAAAAAATCCTATTAACGGTATAGCTTTAGTATCGTACCAAGGTAAGGGCACACCAGGACGTCTCCTGCTTGAGAAAGGACTCGTATCATATGATGGAAAATCAAAGAAAAGTCTTGCAGAAATAAATCATTTTGAATTTTCTGGGCACAGTAGCAGAACTGAATTACTTGAAATACTCAATAAAATCAAAGGGAATCCAGAAGTTTTTACAGTTCATGGCGACGATATGTCATGTATTAAATTTGCCAACGAAATCGAAGAAAAGTATGGCTTTCATGCAATAGCTCCGGATAATGGGCAAATTGTAGAAGTTAATTGAGATATATGAACAACTAGTCAATCTGTACTTATCTAACTGTACTAAAAAAACGCTGGAAACTATTTTATAATGTTAATATTTATCCTAAACTGAATGCAGCCTATTAGTATAACAAGGGGCCTTGTTAGTTCCAAACTGGTTTTACTGGTCGTAATTTTCAGCCTTTTGCTAACTAATTCGTTTGTACTTTATTCACACGGTTTGGGAACAAATCAGATATACTTTGGCGTAAATATGAAGGGGTACTATACTAGTATGCCTCAAAGCAGAACTACAGCAATTCCGATGCCCGAAAATTTTTTCGACCATAGCCTTAAATTGATTTCCAATGCAGGCATGAACCATGTTCGATTTGTATTTTATTGGGAATCTTATGTAAGAGACCCTATCAATTTTATGCTTGAATTACAATCCCTAGCACAAGCTGCGGATAAGTACAACATTAATGTAATTTATGATAACCATCAGTTTCATACCTCTTCATGGTTCAATCCACAAAGAGGAACGGGCTTCCCTTCATACCTCTTTCAAAACAACCCAGCCTATCCTCCTGGGCAGGGAGGTGGACCTAAATATACACCTGCAAAAGTATGGTGGACAGATTGGTGGAATCGATCTGTAAAGGACGTTAACGGTACCGACGGATGGACTCTACAAGTCGACTTCTTCAAAAAAATAATTGATACTCTAGACAAACATCACAGTACATTGGGTTACGAAATCCTCAGCGAACCTCAGGTTCACAATGTCGATCAATGGGAAAAAATTGGCAAGTATAATACATTTATGGTTAATGAATTGAGGAAATATACCAACAAAGTACTTGCTTACAGTATGAATATTCCTGTTGATCTAAGGAGCCCTATAAACTTGACAGCAGAAAACTTGGCCAAAATGAAGCCGCAAAACAGTACAAATGTAGTTTTTAAAATAAGCATCTATGGGCTGCCCACAGGTGCATATCAACAACAGAGATTGAATACTTTTCTTAAGGCTTCAAATATCACAGGAGTACCTTTGTACATAGGAGAATGGAACAATGTCCTAAGAGAGCAGACAATTAATGAAGAAGGGAACGCAGTTTATCAGATAAATCCTTTTCAAAGTGACATAAATCAAGAGGAGGCCAATCTTTTTGTTAAAACTTTTAAGGATCTTGGCATTTGGGGATTAGCGTACTGGAAGTGGGACTATATTACACAACAAACTCCAAACTTTAATTTAATTTCGATAGGTGACAAGGGAGATTTGATTACCACTAAATATTTTAAACAATTACAAATTGCGTTGGAAAGTAATTATGGTAATAAGACTGGCTAGTAAAATTATGATTAAGTATAATATATTTTAATACATGTAGTCTTTCAGTAATGTGATGATTTCTAAATGATAATAAAGAATACCGATCCGTATAAAACAAGAAAATGCATAGTGTGCAAGAAGGAAATCATATTGCAAGAAAAATATTTTACCTACCCCTTATCATTACAAAGTATTTGCTTGGATTGTTGTATAAAAGAAATTCCTAAAATAATCGAAGCACTGGAAACGGACTTGGAAAAAACAAGAGAGTTATTAAAGATAAGTAAATAATTTCATGAATAACAAACGAATGATTTTAGATTCTAAATTTAATCCCGAAATTAGTATCAATAGTGGCCAGATGTTTTTATGGGAAAAATATAAAAATTCATGGTATGGCGCATACGGAGACT
>JAJPIN010000113.1 GCA_021324715.1 Nitrososphaeria archaeon | reverse complement strand
TTTTTGATCTTATACCCAGTGATTCCAATTCAGATATCAAAGGCATGAGTGATTTAGGAAGATCGGATTGGGTATAAAGCTTTATTTGCATGGTTTAATAGATCGCTTGAACATTATAATAAGGTTAATACAAGAAATATTTAGCTTCTTCTATCAGTTGATACAGATGATCTGAGTAATATCATTATTGGACATTAGAAAAATTAGCAATGTGCAGGTTTAAATTCAGATATTTTGAGTAATTAATATAAATGATGAATGCCATTGATGTCGACAATAGATTTTGATGGACGGGATATCCACAGATGCTTATTCGTTCTACAGTATCGCATACACAATAGTCACTGTTTGATTTAGTTACTTCATATCAGAATTTCTAGATACCATTAATGCCACACTACATTGATTTTTTAACCTGAAGCATTTTCTAACTTGTGTCATATCTTTTGTATCTTTTATTTTAGTAGATCCAAATTTATTAACAGAAAAGACGGTTCTTCGAATTAATTATGGTTCTGTCATAGGCAAGCTGAATGAAAATCTTGCACCCACACCATCTGAGTTATTTTCTGCCCATATCTTTCCTCCATGCGCCTCTATGATACCCTTTGAAATAAAAAGTCCCAAACCGGTACCTTGGTTTGAAGAGGTAACAAACTTTGAAAAAAGCTTTGGCATTATTTCTGGAGAAATACCTATACCTGTATCTATTATAGTAACAATTACCTCCTTATTATGATTATCACTACTAATCAAACTAGTATTTACTGAAATCGTCCCATTATTAGTAAACTTCAATGCATTATTCAGTAAATTGGAAAGCACTTGATAAATTCTGTCTCTATCTGCAAAAACAGTAATTGGTTCTTTAGGTGGAAAAAGTATCTTAACATTATTATTACTTCCATTATCATGACCATTTTCCGTATCATTTATTGCACTCTTAATTTTCTCATTAAGTTCAAATGAGGTTTTGGAAAGCTTCAGTAGACTGCTTTCAATCTTGGATACATCCAAAATGTCACGGGATAGTCTTTGAAGTCTTCTTGCGTTCCTCATTATAACTCCCAAAAGTTTGGCTTGATGCGAGTCAGTTATCTGATCGCGTAAAACATCAGTAAGTCCCAAGATGGGTTGAATTGGAGTACGCAATTCATGTGCAGCCATATTTATAAACTCTTTTTGTATCTTGTCATGTTGTTTCAATTGTTCATTAGCGTTCTGTAATGAAAGATTAGATCTTCGAAGCTGGTGGGACATAATACCGAGTTTGAGATTAGATTTGTTAAGTGCTTTAGTTCTTTTCACCACCTCCTTTTCCATAGTATTACTCCATTTCAGTAAAAATATTACCAAAATTCCAACAGAAGCAAAAACTGCGATTAGTAGAGAATAACCTTTTACTCTCTCTGTAAATAACGTCTCTGAGACCTTTGAAAAAATTGCTTTAGTTGGGGTTACTACCTGAATAAAGTATATTGGCTTATTTCCGACAAAAATGGGCTCACCAGTATTGATCCTTTCTGACCTTCCATAATCATATATACCAAAGGCAGGATTACCTTTAGTAAGAGTTCGTGTCAGATTGTTTAGAATCTTGTTGTGACCAACTAAATCCTGAACGGTACTGCCAAAAAAATTCTTTCCGACAAGGTTCCTATCAGCACCCACAGCAAGGATAGTGCCATTCTTATCATATGCAACTAAGAATTGAGTATTAATATCATGTACGTTTCCATACCGTGCAAAAAATCGTTCAGTTGGTATTGAGGCACCTATTAATCCAACATACTGACCATTTTGCCTATTTATGATAGGAACGGAAATATAGATTGAGAATATACCCAGCCTTTCAAAACCTTTAGAAAACACTGGCTTTTGATATTGTCTGGTATCCTTTACCCATTCTCTTTGTGAAAAATCGGCGCCAAGGTATTTATCCATACCAGCTCCAGACACGCCAGTAGTTACAATATCATTTTTGTCTAGTACAAAAATCTTGTCTATTATATCATCTATTAATCCGTACTTTTGCTTTATCAATTCATTTGTATCATTTGTATCATAGATATTTCCAGCCTGAATGTACATAGAATTTGCCATACCGTCAAGGACGGCCATAACCAACGATAGATCTGAACCTATATTTTGAGACAGACTTTTTGCAGCGATCCGCTGTCGATCAATCTGATCAGCCATGATACTGTTTTTTAGATTAGTCTCTGTTACAGTTTGAATGTAATAAAATAAAGCAAATGAGAATATAACTATTGATATCACAGAGACAATTCCGATCTTGTAAATCCTTGGTAATGAGAGGAACATCTAGTTACACACTTATTAATAAATTATGACACTAATTTCCTTTTCCTCTCCTAACAGCAACGTTGGCAACCATATGTGTACAAGTTCAATATTGAAGTTTTTAAACAGTGCTTACTTTTCAAATACTGATCACAGAATAATTCTGGCTTTAGTACCTATTTGCTTTTTATCCAAGAATACTGAAACAAGTACACTACGTACAAAACGTCACACATATTTTATTCAAATTTATGGTTCATTTTTCAAGCTTTTGATATGAGAATTATAACCTCCTCTAGCTGAAAATCAAAGAGCTATGCAATTAGTTATTTTGAGTATATGTGATCCGCAATTAGACGCCAAGTGCTATTTTAACCGCCTTAACAAAATATTCCCTGTCAACGGGTTTTTTTATAATATCTTGAGGTTTTATATCTGGAAGAACACTTGTTAGTTCTTTTGCAGCATCAAGAGCAGACGCAAATATAATTTTGGAAGATGGTTTCATCGCTTTCATACTTTGATATAATTGCAGTCCGTTCAGATTTTCCATCCTTATATCCAGAATCACTAGATCAAAAAACGTCGGTTTCGATACGAATGCTTTTAGCGCGCTATAGGGATCTTCAAAAGTACTTACATCGAATCCTGTATATGTTAAAAATGATTCATAAGTTAGGAGGACATCGGGTTCGTCATCTACAATCATGATATTTGGATTATAAGATCCTTTACCAAGCTTTTTAGTGGATTCTAACTTTTGCTCGTAAGGAATGTATTTGATGTCATTTTCAGAACTTTGATTCAGATCGGATGTTGCAGTACTCTCAATGCCAGCAGAAGTTTGATTTAATAATCTGTTCATAACATTTCTTCCAGTCTCAGTTATCGAGACCTCAGAGCTTACATCTACCCATCCTAGAACTCTTAGCATGTTAATGTACCGTAAGCATACGTTGTAATTTAAGCGAGTTTTCGTGGCCAAAATGGTCTTTTTTATTTTACCGTCATTGTACAATGTGCAGAGTATCCGTTTTGTCACATCGAAAGAAAACGAGCCAATACTCTCTGCCATTTCTAATTATTAATCATCTCTCGTATATGAAATTTCCTTATAGAGAATCTAGTCTATAAACATCTCACTCAAGCATATATACCAAACTTGTGCAGTAATTTGACGTCATTATTAGTTCTAAACAAGTCGAATTGTTCTGCGTTGTCAAGAAATACTTACTGTTAAGTGGTAATCCTTATTTGAATGAGTCATTTTGCGAGTAACTGTCTGCCGGTGCTTTAAACTTGAATAAATTGAGTTAATCACTTTATTTAAAAAGATATCAGAGACACATGCTGGAATAATAGAGGCTGAAAAACAAACTACTTCGTATAGGAGAGAGATTTTTCCTCAGTTTGTATCTAATAAATTAGGCAATACAAAAGTGAGCATTTTAAGTCCTCGAGAGAGAATGGATATCTGAGATTTATGTAAAAGACGTACCCTTACTAAAGTGGCTACTAAGAGATTGCCAAGCCCTTACATGTTTTAACTATAAAAAACATAATGCTATCAGCATTATACTGAGAAAAATCTTTAAACCCCAAAGGTGTTAAAAGAGTTTGTGTACTTATTCAGTACAATCCGCATATTTTCAGCGTTACTCTTATTAGTTGGTGTTATTGTGACGGCTCCAAATTTTACTAGCGTATCAGCTCAGAGGCAGGTCATGCTTACTGGAATCCTTGAGGATCAAGGAGATCCTGAAAGATGGAATACCTTAATTCCGCCAGCCATTCAAGAGCTAAGACAGCGACATGCAGATTTGGATATTCAAATGAACTATACAACATATCCATACAATGAAATGAGGCAGAAGCTCATGTCAGCGGTTGAGAACCAAACAGAAATTGATTTAATCACCCTTGACCAGATTTGGCTTGGAGAATTTGCAGAAAAAGGTTTCTTAACTGATCTTACAAACTTTACGAAAAGCTGGGGAAGGCAAAACGATTGGTATCAAGAGAGCTGGGATGGGGGTTTTTACAAAGACAAGATGTATGCAATCTGGGCGTGGACTGATATCAGAGGTCTATGGTACTGGAAAGATATGCTTCACCAAGCAGGGGTGGACGCAAATTCTTTGAAAACTTGGGACGGATACATCCAAGCAGCAAAGAAACTAAATGCCGTACTAAGACCTCAAGGAATAGAGGGGATACATCTCACAGGCGCCAGCCACTCTCCAGATATGTGGTACCCTTATTTATGGATGCTCGGAGGCGATATAGTCGCGATGAAGACAGGACATCCGACCAAAGGAAGTTACTATTTCCCAATCTATAACGAAACTAAAGGTGTAAGAGCAATGGAATTCATCAAATCACAGATTGATGCAGGAATAAAACCACAGAAAAATCATTTTTGGGGTAAAGAGTTTCTAGACAGGAAGTTTGCCGTTATGCTAGAGGCTTTACAACATCATGTGCACCTGAACACAACTGATCAAAAACAAGAATTCGAAGAGAAAATTGGATTCTTACCAATGTTTCCCGTACCGAATCCAAGCTACAAAAGTTCATCTCTGATGGGGGGTTGGGAATTAAGTATTCCAGAAACCTCGAATCACAAGGACCTTGCGTGGGAACTAATCACAATAATTTTGGACCCTCACATCCTTTCTCACTATTTAGTGTCACATGCCAATCTTCCAACGCAGATAACTATAGGACAAGGTCCTTACGCGCTAGAAGCAAATAAGACGATACCATATTATAGTCAATTGGTTAATATGATAGAACTTGGACATGGTAGACCTAATATTCCAGAATACCCGCAAATAGCTGATCACATAAGACAAGCATTGGATGAAGTTTACTACGGTTTAAAAAATCCTAAGCAAGCATTGGATGATGCAGCCGCTAAATCTGCAAAAGCTTTGGGATGGTAAGCGCCATGTTGATTCCCATAGGATCATACCAAATAGCAATGACTATTAAGCATGGTAACGATCAAGAATCTCCATGTATTTGATCTGTCTTCCAATAAACCAATCAAAATTATAAGATAAGGATTAAAATTTTTGCCACTGTTTGTTGTGCTTGTTCATGTGGCATTGGTCGGAACAAAAATAGTCATCACACATGTAACAGTAAGTAGGATAATCTTGAAGTTTTTTGCCGCAACTTGAACAGGTAACTGACATATCCATTATTATTATCAATATCAATATGTCATCATCGCTTAGAAAGTTTGCTATAAACCGGCTTGCTAATTTATCATTTTTGAATAATTTCTTCAAGTTATCCTAGTGGGGTGTCTAATTCTTACAGTAAATGACGAGAATTTTGAAATTGGATTACGTGTAACTCCAGACCTGAAAAACTGTTGTAAAGAGATATGATGGCATATTAGAAGTTAGTTGTAGATTATACTTTTTAAAGACATGCAGTTATAATATATCACGAGATGAAAATTGGAATAATTGGAGCGGGAGATGTAGGGGGTACTCTCGGAAAAAGATGGGGACAAAAGAAGCATGAAATCATGT
>JAJPIN010000054.1 GCA_021324715.1 Nitrososphaeria archaeon | reverse complement strand
TGAACGAATTGAATGATACCTACGAGGTTAAAAACCTTGTAGAAAACATCAAACAAACATTGTTTCAAGATTATAAATCGAGTTTTCAAGAGAATTATGTAGTATAATCGTTTACTTCTTGTTAGGCACAATACCAAATAACTAATTACAAAATAAGAGGTACCATAATCAGTAAGGAATTATTTAACTAGTAGGAATGCTTGTTAAAATTGTTTAAATATCCCGCTTCAATTAGGAATATGAATTTCGTATGTGTAAATAAATATCACACATTCAAATCAGCTTTCACAAAAGATTATGACGAATTTGGATTATTATCTATGGAGCTATGTATCGTGTGAGGATTAAATGTCGATTAGAGGTACAGTATGACCAAATTATATCTATACTTTTATATGAAAATGATTATTGACTAATGTGTCTCAATATTCAAATTTGTCTTGTATGAATTTCGATACCACAAAGGAGCAAGAAGAGTTGATTTCGAAGGTTGACAGTGTATGTAAATCGCTTAGAATATCTGAAGAAGAGTGCTATATTGAAGAGAGATTTAATGAAAATTTGGTTCCTCAATTTAGTAAAATTGGTATGCTTGGTTGTCCAATTTCAAAAAAGTACGATGGTTTAGGATATGATATTTTAACGTATTGCAAGACACTAGAAAGAATTGGTGAAGAGGGTAATTCTATGAGAACATTTTTTTCTGTGCATACTTCCATAGGGCAGATGGTTCTGCAAGGATGGGGAAATGAGGATCAAAAGAAGAGGTACTTACCCGCAACCACAAGTGGTAAAAGTATCATGGCCTTTGCATTAACAGAACCTGAAGCAGGAAGCGATCCTTCATCTATGAACAGTGAATATGAAGACGTAGGAGAATGTTATTTACTATCTGGAAAGAAGCACTGGATTGGAAATGGAACGATAGCAAATGTAATCACAACGTACGCTCGGGATAAAACTACTGGCAAAATATCTGCCTTTATTTTAGATATGAATTCGTCTGGGGTTAGAAAAAAAGAAATGAAAAACAAAATGGGACTTCTAACTATAAAAAATGCTGAGATATATTTCGAACGCTGTCGCATACCAAAACAAAATCTACTTGGCGATAAAGGTCAGGGATTAAATATTGCCTACAGCGCATTGATTGATGGAAGGGTAAGTGTTGCAGCTGGTTCCATCGGAGTAATGAGAGATTGTCTTAATGAAACCTTACGTCATAGTAAGTCAAGAACCCAACACGGATCTCTATTAGCAAAAAAACAATTAATTCAACAACACATTTCAAGAATTGTTGTGGGTATTGAAAGCTCTAGATGGCTTACTTATAAGGCAGCCTCTGCAAGACAGAAATTGCATGATTATGTTGAACAATTCAAACTGGAACAAGAAGGATGGCAATCGAAACTAAATCGTGATAACAAAATTTACTCGACATTAAGGAATGAGGCGGATAGGTTAACTGCCATTGCTAAATTCTATGCTACAAATACAGCATTTGATTGTGCAAACAGATCACTACAAGTATTTGGATCTTTTGGTTACCAGAAGACTGCACGTGTAGCAAAGCACTTCCTTGATTCTCGTGCAACCATGATTTATGAAGGGGCAAATGAGGTGTTAGAACTCAAAATTGCTTCAGAAGTATTAGGAGACAATTTCAAAGCATACTAGTCTATGATATATTAAAATTAATCTGCCATCACATGGTTCTATTTATTATACTCATGTATAGTATCACTTATTAACGAAAAACCCTTCATAGCTTCCTCCTCATTAATTATTAATGGCGGCATTATCCTAATTGACTTCATTCCTGCAGGAAGTATCAGGAGTCCTTTCTTAAACAAACTATTGACTATGAAATCTCTAGTCACTTTTGTATCAAATTCCAGACCAATCATCAACCCAATCCCTCTGGCATCGATAAGTCCATTGATACCAACAATATCAACAAAATTTTTTAATAACACATCACCAATTTTTTGGGAATTGGATAAAAGATTATTTTTGAGAATGATCTCTATTATCTTAGTACCAATCGCCATATCGATTCTGCTTCCTCCTCCCCACGTACTCGAAAGAACTCCTGGTTCAGGAGGATCGTAACCCTTATCGTATACGGTAGCACCGACTTGCAGGGCTTTTGCGACTGTCATTATGTCTGGTTCTATTCCATAATGTTCATAGGCCCACCACTTTCCAGTTCTTCCCATACCACTCTGAACTTCATCAAAAATTAAGGGGACCTTATATTCATCTGCTAATTTCCTAATGTGATGAATAAATAATTTACTTGCTACATTTAATCCTCCTTCTCCTTGTATAATTTCAGTTATAATAAAGGCTACCTTGTATTCCTTTATAAGACTCTCTAATTGATTAATTTCAGGATCAGAATCACTTGTACAAAATTTAATTCTCTTAACTGGTAACTCTGGAAAGTTTGTTTTCTGTATTTCCTTACTCATCGTGAAGCTTAGAGCACCAAGTGTTCTACCGTGAAAATCACCATTACATGAGATACCTATAAGAGGACCCATTTTCTTATAGGCAATTTTTATAGCGTTTTCCACCGCCTCTGCTCCACTATTTATGAAAAAAACCTTGGAATTTTTCTTGCTTATTGAAAGAAGCTTGCTTGCAATATCAAAATGCTCTTCGCAATAAAAGTCTTGACCAGCTATTTTATGGACTCCCCTTTCACTACTACTGTACTCCTTTATTACGTCCAGTATGTCGGGATAGGAATATCCCAAAGGACAGGATCCAATATTGGATGTGAAATCTAAGAACTCAATTCCATCTATATCCTCAATTACACAACCTCTGCCCGTTTTAAAGACAAGGGGATACGTGAAGGTAGAATCATATGTGATATTTTTGAATTCATCTACTAATTTTCTTGATTTTGGGCCAGGGATATTTGTCACTAGTAATTAATTCATCTCCGAATAAATAAGATTTGTATGATAACGAAGCAGACTTGTATAATCATCATGAGAATTTTTTTCCCTACATCTCTAAGTCAGGCGCTTACATTCCACTTAAAATATTTAATTTTAAGGAACATCCAAGCTTATCTAAATTCAAATTCAGTTAGATTTTACGTGGTTATCTATAATTGCTTGTATTCTTCCACCATATTTTCTTTTATACTCAGATTTGCATGAAGAGCAGCAAAAGAACCGTTCATAGTCTGCAAATTTAATGACATGTGGAGAGCCAGCTATGATTCCATGACAAAAATCACAATCCAGCTGGATACGAATACCTTCCTTTATTTTTTTGATGGGTTGATTTTTAGTAATAGCATTTTGTAAATTCGTCACAGTAGCACTTTTTTGAATTTTTCGAAAATCAATAATAGGTTGCACTCCGCGAATAAATCCCACATTTACTAATCTTTCAAATCTTGCTTTGACAGTGGGCGTGGTAATTCCAGTTTCGCGAGACACTTGACGAAAAGATTTGCGACCATCCTCAAATAGCGATTTCAATATAGAGATGTCGTATTCGTCTAGTTCGAGAGGCATTAATAATTAAAAACACACTTAGCAATATTAAATTTTACATTTGTAAAGCATATGCCATGTTTTTATTACGCCATAAAAACTTGAACGTGAATATATTTCAGCTTAATTGTTTATGTATATAACAATTTTGTAGGATTTTGCTGAATAAGAATCTATTCATATTTTCAGATTTATCCAACTAGAAAAAAATCTCTTCTTTTGTTACCGCTTGTTCTTACCCAATCTACTTATACTTACTTTAGTATCATTTTACGATAAAAAAGATGAATACAAAAAATGTGTTGAT
>JAJPIN010000090.1 GCA_021324715.1 Nitrososphaeria archaeon | reverse complement strand
GAAACCGATTACCTCCTTCCATCCACTATTAAATCCAGGTAATGCAAGATTAATTTCATCGTCAGTGCTACGGCCATTTTCTGTTTCCCAAAGATTTCCTGTCAGTGGATCAAAGCCTATGCCGAAGCTATTTCGTAAGCCGTATGCATAATACTTGTTCAAAGGATCCTCGTCTCCAAGCAGCCCCTTATTACCAACAACTCCGCCATCAAAGGTAACTCTAAGAATGCCACCTCTGCCATCAGGAGGAGGACCATTTTTATTATTCTGAGCTTTGGTAATAAAGGTCTGATTTTGTACATAATTTAAGTTACCAATAACGAGGTACACACTTTTTTTGTCAGGCCCTATCTTTAACACTCCTCCATTGTGAGATGGTCCAGGTATTGTAGGAAGATCCAAGAGCAATTTTGGATTTACCAAGCTGCCATTATTATATTCATATCTATAGAGCCGATTTCCCAAAACTTTTCCCCCATCGTTATTCTCAGTTTCAGTGTAGAATAAAAACACGTATTTTGGTTTATCTGAAGTTGCAATACCTAATAACCCTCTTTCACTTACATTTGCCACGTTGACATCCAAAACGGTCCCTGTAACTGTACCATTCTTAATTTCCTTGACTTTTCCGGTATTCTTTTCGATAACCAAAATGTCATTGGGCCCTAGAAAACTCATTCCAGTTGGAAACTTAAATCCAGAGGCATATTCTTTAGCCTGCAAACCCGCATCATTTAGTTGAGGGACGTCTGAATTTTTACCAACTTGACCATATATGTTGAAACTATGACCAACTACTAATAATGATATAAAACCCAGCACTATCATAATACACATAAAGGGATTAGACTTTAGGGACGAGATTTGCAAGTGAACTAAAGGAAATAACTAATTTAGATTATTTATTAACGTTTAGTATGGAGATAGACCACAATCAAATGCGTAACCGATGAGCATTAGATTAGATTAGATTAGATTACAAGCCATTGATGAAATTGTAAATTCAATCCGTTATTTTAGAAAGTTTATTTGTGCGCACATTGCTTCATCTCAATTGGAATGAATTTTCATAGTCCTTTTCATACAATACTTGACCTCACTCTAATGCGTCTATTATCTATTTAATGATAAACATTGACAACCATTCTACAAAACTTGAAGTATTCCAAATTCTTCACAATAAATGACACAAATAGTAATAGAATATTTAGGCTTGATCTTCTCTTGATTCTTATACTACTAAGATCCTCGCTGCTTGTCTGGAATAGGAAATTTTATTAGTGAATTCATAAGTGCGATTCTAAGTAACTTTCTTATTTAATTAGCGTATTGAATAATTTTAAAAAATTCATATTAATTATCTATCTTAAATTACTGCCATATGGAAATTAGAAGCAACTTCAAATTTATTTTACTATTTGGCATATTTTTAATCTCAAGCGTAATATGGAACCCTGTACTGGCGCAAATACCTACAGAGGCTGGAGCATCTGTAAAAATAACCAGTCCTACCGATTCAACTAGGGTGCCTTCTGGCGAATTGACTATTTACGGTACATCGTCAGATGATGATACCAAGGATTGTCAAGTTTTTGCTGACTGGAATGACCTTAAACCAATGCAAAATGTTACTCCCCAAGGTCCTAAAGGAAATGAAGATTATTCAAAGTGGAGCTATACTTATACCAGTGGTTATCATAATATAGTTGAAGGAGCGAATGAACTTACATCAAAAATAACATGCTACGACCAAGCTCAAAATGCGATATCAAAGTCCTATTCTATTAATGTTACCGGTAAAAATGAAGGTAGCGAAACAAACAATACCGTTCAACAATCAGACGTAAATACTGATACTAAAAAAGAAGCCAAGATTTTACCTGTGCAGAACACCAAAAGTAGTAATGGTAATGATTCAGTTCAACAATCAGACGTAAATACTGATAGTAAAAAAGAAGACGCCAATATTTTACCTGTGCAGAATACCATGAGTAGCGGCACGTATAAAATTCTCCCACTTTATACAGAATCTAATGAAAAAGTAGCAAGCTCGGATTCTTCGAAAAATGGTGATATAACAGGAGTAACTAACACTGACAATAGTGAAACCCAGAACATTGCTAATACTAATGTAAAAACTCTAAGCTCAGAACAGCAGCAAGATCCTATAGCTAACAATAACACAGGCCAAACCCAAGTTTCGCATATTCCACTGACAGATAGTAATGTTAAATCTCTAAGCTCAGAACACCCGCCGGTATCAAAAGAAACAACCGTTTCTAATACGAGTAAATCTCCGGCCATACAAACCACAGATAGAAAACTCAGCACCGAAACGAATACCAATCGTATCTTTACGTTTGAACCAAATTTACCAGCAGATGAAAAAATAAGCGGTAATCAGAATAATCCATTGATCAAAAATCCGGACTCTGACAGCTTACTTAATCATAATAACGAAGGTAGTTCAGTATTCGGACTTAAAATGAAGACTTTTAATGAGGATACTAAAACAATGCTAGACAATAAAATACAAAAATTACACGAAAGTATATCTGATAAGATGCATCTATTTGGTTTAGTCGGATAGTAGTTTAAATTCAAATTCAATTATTCGATGTAGTTACTTTGAACTTGTTAATTAGAAAGAACAAACAAGCAATTTTAAACTAAAAAATAAATTACAAATTGATTCCCTTGACTGATATTAAGTATCTTACAATTGATAACGTACTTGTCAGATATACAGATAAAAACCAAAAGGGATTTCCGCTTTTACTTATTCATGGTTTAGGAGGCTCGATAGAAAGCTGGATTAATAATATTGAATTTTTATCTACTAAGTTTAGGGTTATTGCTCTAGACCTTCCCGGCTTTGGATTGAGCGATAAACCTAGGGTTAGCTATACGATAATGTATTACGTTAATTTCCTAGAGAAATTCATTAAGAAATTAAAGATAAACCATTTTTACCTAATTGGTTCTTCTCTAGGTGGCCATATCGGAGTAGAATTTACCCTGAGAAATAGGAAAATAGTTGATAAGCTCATTCTAATTAGTCCTGCTGGGTCCATGCCAAAATCCTTCAAGGGTACCCTTGCGTTAAAAAGGTACATCAAAATAGTTGCAGCTAAATCTTCAAATGAAATATTCAAAATATTAACCTCTTTTGATAAATCTATGGTGGACCCTTCATACGCGAATGTCATATACAAAAGATTATTATTGCCAGGTTCGAAGTATGCATTTATTTCTGCGTTGAAAGGCAGTGCAAAGGCCCCTCGATACAATAGTAAACTCGCAGAAATTAATATCAATGTGTTACTGATTTGGGGTAAAGAAGATAAAATGATCCCACTAAAATATGTCCGTCCCTTCATGGAACATGGAAACTCAAGGATCATCATATTTGAAAACTGTGGACACAGACCTCATGTTGAAAAAGCAAAGTTGTTTAATAGAATAGTAAAGGAATTCTTAACCGAGTAAAATGCAGTATATTGTAAAATTTTACATAAGATTATATAATTGATTCAATTCGTTATTTTACAAGTACAAAGAAAGGTACTTAATTAAAGAAAATTTATACTGATATTTCTAAGAGATGATATACTGACAAGACTTATAAAAATTAAATTTTATAACAATTTGTGAAATATTATTTAATAATACTTTTCCTAATATCAAATTTCTTCCTATTCACTATTTTTAATGTTAACACTTATGGGATGGAGGCAGCAAAGGTGAACTACTTGAACGAATTCAAAAATGTACCTTTAGTTCCCATAAAAGCCAAGATTTTGCCACAATATGATCAATCTGTCCCACAGCCAATAAATCAAGTTAAATCAACGACAGACGTAAAGGTAAACAATGTTAAGGAAGCTCTTAATCCAACAGAATCTGCTCCTGCATCAATGGGCATAAAAATATTGTCACCAAAAAGTGGAAAGGAAATTCCAGATGGAAATCTTACTATTTTAGGTACTTCGACAGACACTGAAAAATCAAATTGTAGTATATCAGTAGATTTGAATAATCAAAAACCATTCCAAAAAGCCAAAGCAACAGGACCATACGGGGACGATGATTATTCCTCCTGGACATTCACGTACTCCCCTGCATACCATACGATAGAAAATGGCATAAACGACTTAACATCAAAACTTGAATGTGTAGAAAACTCCAAGGTAATTACAAAATGGCATAGTATTAACGTAACGGGCGTGACTACAGAAGATTCGAAACCAGCCTCCTCGTTAGTTTTTCATGATCCTCTTGGAATCCTTCCACAGCTAAAAACCGTATCCACAAATCCCTCAGCAAGTAATATTGAAAAATCTGATAACCAAACGATTTCTCCTTCAGATCTTTCTGTCCGTCTACAGTTACTAAAAGATAAGATGCTTTCAGCTGAATCTCAGAACTCTACTATAAGTCTCCCGGTTCAAAAACAATTGCTGGTTGAAGCAAGTCTATTAAAAGATATTGTTGCTAATGGAGATACACAAACTATTGATGTAAAGGTTTTGGACGCCAATACTAGTCAAACAGTATCTGGCGCAGATGTTGTAGCAAAAATTGGAAAAAGCAATTATTCCAACGGAACTTCGGACGCATCAGGTGCATATTCTCATTCCTGGAATATAACTTCGAATACTCCATCTGGTAAATATGATGTACTGGTTTCAGCATCTGCTAATGGCTATG
>JAJPIN010000153.1 GCA_021324715.1 Nitrososphaeria archaeon | reverse complement strand
TCTGATCTTTATACACCTTTTCGACTTACCACATTTAAGAAATTTTCAAAAATGGATAAGGCAGCATATCAAATTGGCTATAGTAATTCCCGTGAGATTCTAAAAAAAATAGAATTGGATTTACTTGAAGGAGCAGATATAATAACGATAAAACCTTCTTTAGGAAACTTGGATTTGGTAAATAGAGTATTTAGCACTTTCAAGTGTAAAATAGCTGTGCATCATGTTTCCGGTGAATATACTATGTTAAAAGCTGCCTCGCGCATTGGGCTTCTCGATGAATATGAGTGGGTTTTAGGATATTTTGCATGTATGATTAGAGCGGGGGCAGATCTAATAATATCATACAGTGCTGAAGAAGTAGCCGCCTTGCTTTAGAATTTTAGCAATATTTACAATTTTTATGTCAGAATTTGATGATGACGTCAACGAAAAAAGAATCGGTATCAAAAGAAAGTCGTAATATTAGTAATCCCTATTTTTTCAGCTGAGCGGCGTTAATAACACCTACTTGACCTGGTCTTGATACCACTTTTGCAAGTCCTAATTCAGTTTCTACTATGGTACCTTTTGTAATTACCCCTCTTCTCTCGTAGTCCTTATTAGCTGCATTTTTGATAACTCTCAATATCTTTGACTTTGTGGTTCTATTGTCTTCGAGATTTGATACATTTGCAAATTGAACAGTTTTAAGGGCCGATTTTCTGTTATTCCCCCGTACCCTTCTGTTTACCTTGAGATTGCTTCCAATTATGGCCTCATTTGGATACCTATCTATTTCAAATTTGCGTCTACTTCGCATAGAAATTTTTCTACCGCCAGTGTACTTTCGACCATATAGATTTTCTATAGATTTTTTCATCTTTGCATTAATGAATTTGATCCATATTAAGAGGGTTTCTATCTAATCTTAATAGAAATCATTTTGCAATCATTTTGGTTTTAAGTACGTTGAGATCATTTATTCCAAAATATTCTTGGAATTTTCTGCTGGTTCTATAAATTTTCATTCGACCTAAACGTTCCGATTCAATAAATGAATGTGCACGCAGCTCCTTGAGATGCATATAAACCTGGCTACCCCGAATCTGGACCAATCTTTTTGACGTAATAGGTTGTTCATAAGCAATAAATGATAAAGTCTTCAGAGCACCCGCAGGGATCAGGGGTTGTTGAGCAAATCGTCGAATCAATGGCATATATGCAGGTTTTACCTGAAATACAAATTTGTCATCATCGAGTCGTGCAATCTCCAATGCGCTCAAAACATTATGCGTTTTCTTAATTAATTCATTTAATAATTTCTCTACTTTTTCTTTTGAATTAATTCCTGCAGCCCTCATCAGGTCGTTAAGGGATAGTGGTCTCCCAGCAGCATACAAGGCTGCTTCAATTCTAGCAGTAATTTCAGCGTCTGGGAGTGACTGAGGCACCAGCATTCAAATAATTAGGCTTTATTAATCAATGTTTTCGTTTATCGAAATAAATATTTGTTCATCATTTTGCTGAAGAAATATTTTTCTCTTCATGGCAAGATAGAGGAGAGCGAGGAAGCATCGAACAGTTTCAGTTGGGTTCATTTTTAATGTAAGATTTCTAAATTCAACAGATTTGTCAGCCGTTACTATATCAAAAATCATATCCTCGTAAGATTGCAAAACTTTTTCAAACTTAACCAAGTAATCATCGAAGTTGAACGATTCTACAGATTCCAGATTGAGCTGATTTCTTCTAGATTTTGGATTTGCTAAGCCAATAATCATATTTTCAAGTACGTGCAATAACTCTTCTAACGACACTGGATATGTAGGTTCAACCCTAAAAGGAATTTCAAATGGCTTTAAATTTGGAATAGGCTTGATATCCACAACCTCTATTCCCTTCTTGATTTTAGAGATTTTTTCTAGTCTTGAAATGCTCTCTACCTTTAACCGGTAAATTAGCGAGGAAGATAGTGCAGCAATTCCACACATTCGAAGGTCTTTTTTTCCACTATTATTGATTAACTTTAGCAACATTTCCAACAGTAATGAAATATCTATTTGCCAAACATCTTTCTTTGATAATATTGAGGGATTAAAAAGTAAATCAAGTGGCGGCTGCGATATGCTTTTCTTTGTTATTGCGTCGACTTCCGACATGTGTGATTAGAACAGGGTTTGATGATATTAATTAGTATTGTATAACAAAATTTTAATTTATTATAAAAATATATTAAGATTGTAAAAACATTCAAAAGTCACCACATTGTAAGGTAAAAAAGTGGAGAGTGTTATGACAATGGCTTCAAAGAAAGAAATAAGGGAGAAAGAAAATCAAGAGCGGCTTGCAAATGCGATAAGCACTTTGGACAGTATAGCTAGGAATAACAATATTCAGAAAAATATTAGAAATATTGTAAGAGAGATATTATCCGGAATAAAAGATGAGAAAAATGGATCCATTTCTGTTAGGGCGGCAAATACTATAAGTATGCTTGATAGCGTTACCCAGAATCCACAAATGCAATCTCATATACGCACGCTGCTTTGGCAGGTTGTCTCAACACTAGAAAGTATAAGAGAATAATCCCGTCGCTAAAATCAAGAAGAATCAATATTCTTGGCTTGCTTTAATTGAGGTGGTAATTTTTCGAGTTTATGAGTAGGATTAGCAAGATAATGCCTAGATGCACCCTCACCGCTTAGTACAATATTACAATTAATACATTTGTATCTTATAGCCAATTACAATTATAATTATACCCACATATCTAAAAAGATACTGAACAAAACATACTTTTTTGACTCCTTGATGAGTGGATCTTATAACCAATGCTTACCAAATTGGCCTACGTATTGAATCGGTGTGTTTGCAAATGGCCGTTGCAGAGTTGAATTTATCAAGTAATAAGAGGCTCGATGACATTAATGCGAATTTTTACTGAGGGGTCCTTTCTATATCAAGTATCTGCGCATATTTAAATAAGGACATTGGATTAATCTGAATTTTGTTCGTACGGTACAATAGCATATTATAGAATAATTTAATACGCTAAAATCTTACTAATAATAGGACCACTCAGATCTATTTTTGTACCAGCAAGTACTTACAGTATAGTCTAAATGGATATTTCGTGCTTGATTTAACAACTACCTCAATTTAATTATTTCACGATTATCCGGAACAGTAGCCCTTATCTTGAATCTAGAAAAAATATTGCTAGCTACGTTATCTGATTTCGATCTTTCCCCGTGATTAACCAATACTTTTTTTGGTTTTATTCTTGCAGTAAAATTCATTATCTGGTTAAAATCGCTGTGGCCACTAAATCCATCAATTTTTTGACTTGTGCACTTAATTGGAAATACCTTAACCTTACCTTTTTGCTCAAGCATGCTGATTTCCGTTATTCCACCGTCTATAACCCGTCTGCCTAAGGTTCCATTTATTTGATATGAAACAAATAATATACTGTTTTTCTTATCTGGCGCAATTTTCTTAAAGTATTCGACTGACGGCCCACCTTCCAACATTCCAGACGTGGCCATTATAACGCTTGGATTTTCGTCATTGAAAACATCTTGCCTTCTTTCATATCCATTAACAACGGTAAAATATTCTGATTGGAATGGATTAACTCCGTTGGAGACCGATTTTCGTACGTCAAACCCAAGGTAATGTGCATAGGACATATGTATCGCACTAGCTTCTGATATCATTCCTTCAATAAACACGGGCGCCTCCATCAGCCGTCCTTCTCTCATTTCCTTATCTAGAACCAACATTATCTCTTGGGCCCTTCCAACAGCAGGAACAGGAATCAATACTTTCCCTCCAGCAGTCAAAGTTCTATTAATAGCATCTGTAAAGGTCTTGTAAACTAAAGATTGATCTGGCATTATGTCGCCTGAATTTCCATATGTACTTTCAGTTATCAAAGTCTCTACTCTAGGATAAACAGAAACAGCACTATCCAATAATTGGGTTCTCGCATACTTATAATCACCGGAATAAAGAATATTGTGTGTTCCAAATATGTTGATATGTACAGTAGCACTTCCCATTATATGTCCTGCATTATTGAAAGTTATAGTAATGTCTGGAGAAATGTCAGTAGGTTTACCATAAGGTAACGTTATACAGTGCTTAATAACTTCATTAACATCTCTTGTTTCGTATGGCAAAAACGTTCCGTTGCTTTTCGATATCTTTACTGAATCGTACTGGAGCAACGTCATTAGAGGAAGAGTGGGTTCGGTGCAATAGACTGGACCCTTATAACCAAATTTGAATAATGTCGGTAAAAACCCTTGATGATCTATATGTGCGTGACTTAGAACTACAGCGTCTATTTCATCAAGATTAAAATTAAACCAGTCCAATCGAGGATATCCAGAAATTCCCAATGGTTCACCAGGGTTAATGCCACAATCTAGCATTATTTTGCTTTCTGACGTTACAACAATGAAGCATGATCTCCCGACTTGCTTAACGCCGCCGAGACAGAAAATAAGTATTTCTTCCCTATTTCTAACCTTAGATTTAAGCTCAGTATATTCTGATTTCTTTTTATTCGATTGATTCGTATAATTTAAATTCAAACCCTCGCTTTCCAAAACAACTGGTGGTCTGAAGACCCTTTTACCCAAGGATTGTAAGAAAAGACTTCTTTCCTTAGCTGAACCCTTCTGAGTAGAGTGAATTATGTTCATACTACTTGACTGAATATGCGGAGAACGTAATGTATGAGCTATCCAACCAGTTGCTTGAGCAATAGTGATTACCATATTCGCATCTACCGATTCAGGATGATTTACTTCAAGAATTACTTCACCTGTGGCATCATCACAGAATACAGCAGATATTGTAACTTTGCTTGGTAGCATCTTAATTACTGCTGATCTCGTTTCGTCTTCTGATAATCTAATAGAGGGGTCAGTCCTTACTACAAACCTTTTTTTAACATTTTTCGAAAGAGATGAAAGATAATAAGTCAATTCAGTTAACGAAAATTTTGGATTTAATGTATAAAGTGCAACATACGGTCCTTCAAATCTTATATTTGTAATCTGTGATTCTTTTGGAATTGATTTGAGTATTAAATCTTTAAAGTAATCTTCACCTAATTTCTTTGTATGTTGAATTTGATTGTTAGATAAAGGATCAATAACCTGTGCAACTCTCACAGCATTCTCTAGGGGACGAATACTCTCATCTTCAGAATTACCATTTAAGTTTTCATTATTCACTTTAACATTCTTCTAGATACTCGGTCTGATTTTCCACAATGCTTTCATTTATAGTGATAATCAATTACTATCACAACGCGATATAGCTAGGTCGTTAAATTCCTTACCGGCGGGTATCCATAATCAAAATAAACTTCTTTATTAATATATATTTTGGAAGATCCTCGCTTCATTCCTACTTTACGTCTTAAAAAGGCAGATACGGTAGAAATATTGCCAAGGCTACAATTATTATGGTTATTGTAGATACCGCTGATGAGATATTCTTGAGACTTTTTTTATCAAATTTGGATCTACTCTCTATTAGTGAACCGTACAATTGGCCTCCATCCAAAAATGCAATAGGAAGAGCATTAAATATTCCCAGATTAAAATTGATAAACCAAAGCCAGAAGAGTGTATTTGCAATTATTGCAAATGATGAGCCGAAAATACTTGATTGATACTTTGGGGCCATAAAATCCGAAAAGGGTACAAATTGCTCAGCTAGCGTTGGTGGGGGAAGTATAGGAACTATATGATTAATATCAAAGGTAAAATATTTCTTATAAAATTCTAGAGCTAACTTGGGATCTAAAGATACTGCAGCGGTCCTTACACCAAGAATAGGTTTGGTTGGGTCAATGTTGGCAGGAATTGAGAAATTATCTGTTATCTTATTACCCTCTTTGTTTTGCCATACGATTGAAGGTTGTTTACCAATATTAGATCTTAGTGTATGTAATAAATCATTTTGACTTCGTATTTCAGTACTCCCAATTGAAAGGATGCTGGATCCTTGTGTCAGACCAAGTTTCTCTGCAAGAGAACCCTGAGTGACGCTAATTATTTCAAGTCCGCTCCTGGGTATATTTGTAGAAGGGATTGGAGTCAACGTAGATAATACTAGAAATAACAAGGTAAGTGAGACGGCAGCAAGAATCATATTATTCAGTGGACCGGCAGTAAGAACCGCGCTTTTCTCTTTTAGAGTTGCTCTGGATAATTCATCCTTATCAAGGTTAACAAATGCTCCTACAGGAATTATGAGCACAAAAGCAATACCGGTTGACTCAACTTTTATTCCATATACTCTAGCAACGATACCGTGTCCTGCCTCGTGTATAAAGACACTAATAACTAGAGCCACTAAAGTGTAAGTGAGCGGTAGAATCGGATTTATTACTGGAATAAGAAGATTACCTCTTAGGCCTATTGCTTTTGCATTCTCTCTCACGGAAACATTTGAAATTATACTGGATATTCCGCTAATTATTAATAATATTGCAATAAGTGTTATTGCTGGCATTATGTAAGTATTAGCTCTAGCGTATGCTTTTGCAATTCTGGTCTTTGCTATATAATCAAAGAATTTTAGCCCGTACGGTGTATGGATTAAAATCAAAGGGAACGGGTGAAATATATCGGCATGAATACCTTTTTGTTTTTGTTTTTCCAGACCTTTAGGTACAATAAATTGCATATTTAAATTAACTCATCTAAATTGGATCTTAATACTATCAGGTAAAATTACGTGATTTTAAATTAGAGCTCGAGATATTATAAAATATCAGACAACTCTGCATGATGTTATAGGTTATAGTAAATCGTTACTAGTGTTCAATCATTTTTCCAGAAACCTATAACAGACCTATTTGAACTTGAGATTCCACCATTATCTTCTAGTTGATCTTCCAATTTTTTTCTCCTAGATATGTGCCCTGATTCAATTACGTGGTTTTCTAACGATAACGGTTCTATTGATTTCTGACAAATATTGCAATAATATTTTTCCATCTGAAAGTAAGGTAACATCAGCCAAATTTAACTCATGATATTGATGGAAGACCAGTGTCATACCTAACTATTACGTACTGAAACTTGCAAACAATTTATTAAGTTACAGCGATCGTATAAGTATTGATAGGTATTAGACTTGGAAGGGTTTTTCCTTTATGCGTTTTTTGTATTTATTGGCTTGATTGCGGGAACTTTAGGGTCTATGATAGGTGTAGGGGGAGGAATCATAATATCTCCAGCTCTTACACTCCTTGGCCTTTCGCCACCCCAGATAGCGGGTACAAGTCTTTTCGCAGTATCTGCTACTAGCATTTCATCGACTATAACCTATGCTAAATTAAAAAAGATTCAATACACGCTGGGAATCAAGATGGCGATATTATCGATTCCAGGTGCAATTATAGGCTCCTATTTTTCAACTAATATAGATCCAGCTTATTTTAAGGTACTACTAGCTCTAATACTAGTTGCAACAGGAATTTATCTAATTTATAAAAAATCAATAGTAAATGAGAATTTGCTGTCATTTAAATCGACATGGGTAAAAATTCTCTTTTATTCCAGCACGTTTGTTGCGGGATTCATCTCAAGTTTATTCGGAATTGGCGGAGGAGTCATATTTGTTCCTTTAATGATAATGATTATTGGATTGACTATGAATTTGGCAGCACCTACATCGCAATTCATTTTAATGATTACATCTTTGGTGGGATTAACAACTCACATAATTTTAGGAAATCCTCAATATGTTCCAGCAGTACTACTGTCAGTAGGCACATTCGGAGGCGCTCAGATAGGCTCAAGATTAATATCGAAAATAAGCGAACAAAAATTAAGATTGATTCTAGGTATTACACTTTTTGCAATTTCAATTAAATTAATGTTTGATTATTATCTTGTTACATAATCAAAAAATGCCCTTTAGATATATGCCTTTGAATCAAGGTATATTTGAGATACGCTTATTTCATGTTTCACCCAAGCATTTAATGGAGGATACAGACACCTACTAATACTTCAAGGGTCCTAACACATCATAAAAGTAATAAAGTAGACCTAGAAACATCTATTTGACTCTAGATTATTGGCCATTCAAATTCCAGTGAAAAACATCCAAATTCATGGAAACAAGATTCGCTATCTAGATTATAGCAATTTCAATTCAACGGAAGAAGAAACATTAGTTTTGTTGCACGGAATAGGTGCATCTGCTGAAAGGTGGTCTAAAGTCATTCCGTTTTTTCACGAGCATTTTAGGACGATTGTTCCTGATATTATCGGTTTTGGACATAGTGATAAACCAACCGTTGAATATAATATACCATACTTTGTAAGATTCCTGAAAGATTTTCTAAATAGGGTGGGAGTAAAAAGTGCATGCATAGCGGGATCTTCATTTGGAGGATTAGTTGCAGCGGAATTTGCAGTTAATGATAGTAATATGATAAATAAATTAATCTTAGTTTCTCCCGCTGGGACCATGAAAACTTCTACTAAGACATTAGAAGAGTATATCTTGGCATCATTGTATCCAACCCACGATAATGTTTGGAGAGCCTTCAATAACATGGCATTTGATCCCCGTACTGTTACTGAAGAAACAATACTTGAGTTTATCGATAGAATGAAACTTCCAAATGCAAAATATGCGTTTATGTCCACCATGCTAGCAATAAGAAATACCACAGACTTGGCTTCACGACTGAGCAAAGTTAAATCACCGACGATAATTATTTGGGGTCAAAATGACGAAATGATTCCAGTGAAATATTCTGAGGATTATAGGAATATCCCTAATTCTAACGTGAAAGTGATCCCGAGATGCGGTCATACGCCATTTACTGAAAAACCAGAGCTATTTTCTAAAATAGCAATTGATTTCTTAAAAGGAATCAATAGTATTAAATAAACGTATTCTCAAAATTAGTGTATGGTGGATAAGCCGGAAATTAATGAAGATATGGAATCATATAAAAAGGCAATTGACAGTACTAATGAGGCACAACAAGAATTTTTGAAAAAATTTTCTAATCTTCAGTTGGATGCAATGCAAAATTTCTTTTCAATGTTACAAGGTCTTACTTTCTATCATGCTATGTTCAAAACTACAATTCAAAGTGGAGGAAGAATATCAATACCAGAAGCAGAGAGACAAGCATTGAAAATAGATGATGGAGACCTTGTTCAAGTAATAGTGATTCCGATTGAGAGAAAACACAAGAATAACCTTAACAAATGACTTTATTTAGTAAAAATTAGATTCACAAGACGGTAACGAAATTGACCCGTTAGAGGTCAATTCGAACGTGTTTTAAGCCATTGTCCCACTTTCGGTAAAACATTATTTTGAGAGTAACTACTCGCAATTAATCCAACATGACCAGTATGGAATCGTATTAGTCGTCTATCTTCGCTTGATACTGCTTCATTTAGTGGAACGCTACATTCTGGAGATACAAGGTGATCCTCCTCTGCAACGATATTCAGAAGTGGGACATTAATTTTTTTAAGGTCAACTGAAGCTTTTCCCAATTGGAATTGGTTTTTAAATAAGAGATTTTTTTTGTAGATATCATTTATCCACTGCCTTATTGTCTCGCCAGCTATTGGAGGAGTGTCATACAACCATTTTTCAATACGCAAGAAATTCTGTACAAACGATTCATTATCAATATTTGCAATTAGATTGAAATATTTGTTAACTCCCTGTTTAAAAGGTTTTAATATGGAGTAGACCTCATAGAGTTTTTCAGGAGGCAGATTACCAATTGACGATACTAACTTATCAATATCCATCTGACGCGAAATATTTGCTATAACACTCGTATCTTTACTTGTATCAATCACTGGTGCAATGGTAACAAGATTCCTAATTTTTTCTTGATGTAAGGTTGTATACATAGCTGACATGGAGGAACCCATGCAATATCCATGTAGAGTAATTTTGTCTGCCGAATTGTTATTTTGAACGATTTCTACGCAGTCATCAATATAACAATTAACATAGTCATCAAAAGAGACATACTTGTCCATTCTAGTTGGGGATTTCCAATCTAGCAAATAAATATCAAAACCTTGCATCAATAGATGACGGATCCAGCTTTTGTTTTGCTGCAGATCAAGTATGTAAGATCTATTTACTAATGCATACACAACTAATATTGGGGTATGAGAAACCCTTTTCACAGGACTGCGATAATGTAAGAGTCGGTATAATCTTGTCTCAGATACAATATCATTTGGAGTATCACCAACAGAGATATGATTGCCTCTAGAAAGTAACTCCAAAGTCTTGGCTACCTTTGAGAAATCAGGTGAATTACGTTTTTGACTATTCTTATCTTGCGTTGTCATTTTATACCATCCCAATGATCTATTTTAATTCGACTTTATCATACCCTTTTTTAATAATTCTCAAAGTTTTTTTCATTTCCTGTAAATCCTTTAGTACCTCATCCAATTCTGAACTTGTTGGTATATTCAATAAAGTAAGATTTTTTTCAACTATTTTATTAATGTAATTTACGAAATCAAGTTGCTTTGAGTATACTTGATCGTATGCAATGGCAAACTCTTTAGATGAAAAAAGAGAACTATAAGCCTCTTCAAAGGCATCAATAACCAGAAGTCTAAATTTTTCGGAATTTGTATCATTTAAATTTGGATCGGATTTAGATTTCTGAATAAGGTTTCCTATCGCTTGGAAATGGGCTTTTGACATTTGCGACCAGTAATTTGATGAGTATTTTTGAAATTCCATTAGGATCTTATTCAACGATACTAGATCTTCCAGGTACTCATTGTAATTCTTATTAAAGGCAGTGAACACACCCAGATTAGGAAAATTTTGTAATCTATACCATTTTTCAAAAATATCATATTTTTTGGAATCGTTCAAACCGTTATTATCATCTTCCATTGTCATAGTACCCATTTAGTATCTTGATTGTTTGGTATATTTACTTTAAATAAAAATTACACTAAATATTGCTTTATTTATCTGATTCACCGATAATTCTAAAATATCTATATTTTTCAATTTTAGTACTATTTGAAGTCAAGGTAAAAACATATTCACAATCATTTTCCGGATTGTGGAACTTAATTAGTGTAGATTAATAAAGTCTTTTAATGCAATTAACTCATATGAGATTTAGTGGAATATTTAGGAAATGGAGACCAAAAGGAAAGATGTACAGTCTTAGATGTAATCAATGTGGAAATGGGTTTCTATCCAGCTTTGCACTTGAAGCTCCTGTATGCGGGAGATGTATGCAAAAAATAAAATCCTCTGATTCCACGATTGATTATGATATAAAATGTACTACCTGCGGCAACATGGGAGTCATACATGACAAAACTCAATGTTATTCCTGTTATTTTAGACTTCAAAAGTAATTACACGGTGGGACAGCTTCCAGAATTAGTTCTGATTTAAAGCTCGGTTAGGTTCGTAGTAACTTAATCAGATTATCAATGCGTTAGGTTGGATAAAATTGCTCGACCTATCTACTAATATGTGATTGGGGAGCTAGTTTCATTCTCCTACCAAACCAGAGATGTGAGGTTCCCTTGAAAGATTTCATTTGTAGCAATTTCATCCCTGTAATTTTTTCTATTTTTGTTAATCCAGCCAAGTCAATACAATAATCTTTCGCTTCAATAACAATAAATTCTAGATTTTCATCCCTTACTGTAACGTGATTATATTTTAGTAAATCACTTGATACGACGGTGTGTAGTATCCAATAAACGCATTCGTCGATTTCTATTTGCATTAATCCCATTATCTTAGAATTTTGATTTCTTTTAAGAAATTAGATAATTTCAATCAGAAAAAATAACAATAAAAATTATTCGAAAAAAATATGTAATATTTTGTATAGTAAAATAACAAATTTTCACAAAAAATAGCATAACAATTATCAGAGGTAAGTCACTGATAAGCATCGGCATTATTTGAAATTGATAATAGATGTCATTTTCCAGGCACGAGGTAGTGTTATTATCTTCTTTTTGATCTAGATCTATATTTATTTAATCTTAATATTATGATACCTGCTATACCCCATAGAGATGCAGAGATGAGATACTCATGAAAAATCCAAACTATGCCACCGCCTATAGCAAAGCATACTCCCAAAATTCCGAGTAGTTGTTTTCTTTTTACCAAAACTGATTAACCTCTACAAGCCAGTTATTTGATATTTTGAATTATCCTCTAATTAAAGAATTGTATAAAAAATTACTTAATTCTTGTTCCGGTTATTATTTTTTCGGATCTTGATTATCCTCAAAACTGCTATGAGTGTGTGGGAATTTTCACATCTGTTTAGTATTGATTTTTCATTGGCCATTACACTAGCCAGAGTAATTTCAGTCAATTAACTCATTAGCAATGCAGAATCTGCTAGCAGGTATGGATCAATGAAAAAATGTAATATGGTATAAAAATATAGAGGATAATACTACAAAAAATAATCTACTGTAGAAATTCAAGGAGCTAATGGATCTTGTGACATGATGCGGATATTTCACTTTCTCTTACATTATTATTGCATTTTTCTTTATCCACGCTGCAAATTTTAACACTAATTCCATCTTTGCCTTCACCTTTAGCGCAAAATTGAAGATCTGATGTCTCATCTGCATAAACTGACACCATGTTCAAGATGATAATTGTTATTATGAGGGAAAAGATGGGAGATATTCGCAGAATGCCATTCATTATTTTCATTTAGGTATCAGGATATTTAAGCTAAACTCTATAAGTTTAATTTTTATAGTCCCCTTAATAGATACCGCTTATTATCATTTCGCTCTTTTGAGTTTTCATATGAAAGTTACCAATTAGATATGAATAAATCAGAAGAGAACAATTGTCATTATTAGTAGATGGATTAACTGATTAAGATTCAGCTCTTTTGACTAGTATCGCAAATTCATTCTCAAGTTGATGTACATATTTTTATCATACTAATTAAATTATATTTAGTAGGCTTTTTCTGTCTGTCTATCTCATAGTTGAGATGGATGCACATACTAACGAGTAGGACCGTGTCAACTCTCCTGGATGTCACACTAATCGATCGTTTAGTTTGGCAAGTACATTCAATCAAGTTTTTGTTCTTTTTAAAAACTTGGGCTTCTCAAAAACTTACATTTTTGAATAATAGGTTAAAATTCAGAACATAATGTAAGATCCTTGCACTACCTCAAATAGCCACACGATGACGAGTATTTTCAATTTCAGTAATTATTGATGAGAACATTCTACATTTTAGTGCCAAATATTAAATAATTCACATATATCAAGATTTAAGTATGTCATGGTGTTTGAGAATCATTTTTATTATTTTCCCAGTCATTGTATCTATACTAGTAACTATAACGCCTATAAATTACTTAAATCGATAATGCTAGACTGGAAACATAGGGGTTAAACAATTTAGTAAGATTCTAACATAAGAATCGTTCCTTTACTTTTATACTGTATTGTTAATTTTGAACTGTGCGTTTACTCAGGATCGGATAATCGTCAGAATTCTACTCAGAGAGCTTAAAGGTCTATGTGTTCCT
>JAJPIN010000097.1 GCA_021324715.1 Nitrososphaeria archaeon | reverse complement strand
CCACCCGGAGATACTCTGATGGACTATCGTCACGAATGTGTAGATGTTCTCAGTGCTAATTTTGGAATAATTTGTGATGCCCATCATCATGAAGTAGCAACGGCAGGACAATGTGAGATAGATATTCGGTATGATAGTCTTGTAAATGCTGCAGATTCAGTTCAAAGTTACAAGTACATTGTCAAAAATATTGCAAAGAAGCATAATATGATAGCAACAATGATGCCCAAGCCAATCGCATTAGATAATGGTTCTGGGATGCATGTTAATGTAAGTCTATGGAATAATGGAAAAAATCTGTTTTATGATCCAAATGACAAATATGCGGAGCTCTCTCAAACGGCAAGATATTTCATTGGTGGAATATTGGATCACGCAAAGGCTCTAGCAGCCATTGTTGCTCCTACTACAAATTCATATAGGAGATTAATACCTGGATATGAAGCGCCAGTGTATATTGCTTGGAGCACGGGTAACAGATCAGCAATAATTAGGATTCCTGCCCATTTCAAGGGAGAAAAATTTGCGTATTTGAAAAGAATAGAATTTAGAGCACCAGACCCCTCATGTAATCCATATTTAGCTTTTTCAGCAATTGTTGCTGCTGGGCTTAGTGGAATAAAGAAGAGAATTGATGCTAATGATCCTAAAATAGAAGATCATGTTGATGCAGATATATTCAAGATGACTGACGCTGAAAGAGAAAAACATAAAATAAGACAGTTGCCGGCAAGTTTAAGAGAAGCAATTGAGGAATTGAAATCCGACTCAGATTTCTTGAAACCAGTATTTGGTAAACATGTAATTGAGCGCATTATTGAAGATGCTGCAAAACAACACATGGAGCTTGCTGTTCGTCCTCACCCACATGAATTTACCATGTACGCAGACGTATGATCAAACTTTAAATTGAATCGCCTGAACTAGTGGATAAATAATTATTCGCGTACTCATCAGGTTTATCGATATTAGGAGGGATTCGAATTAAAGATTCAATGGAGGGGATGGGATTCGAACCCATGACCACCTGCGTGTAAGGCAGGTATCATAACCACTAGACCACCCCTCCTTCGGTTAGGATACTACTATGTTAGACAAATTATAATATTTAGGGGCTATTTGAATTAATCAAAAAGGACCACATGTTTCTAAATTAAGTATTTTCGTTATTTTTTGATTTATTCAAACTTTTATAAAACTGCGTAGCTAATTCAATAAATATGTCATTTGGCGTCGATACACTAGGAGGTCTAAGTGAAAAATTAAAAAAATTAGTAAACGAGACCCAAAACCATTACGAATCATTTATTGATGATAGTCAACTTTACAAAAAAGGAAAAATTGGTGATAAGGAATTTTTAGCAAAAATTGCAAAATTTATGATTTCTCTCTCTGCACTAAATTTTCTAGCTATAAGAGTAATATTGGAAATGAAATCCTCAGTAGATAAAGGCTCATCAATAAAAAATCCGACTGGTGGAATTGCAGAGCCTACACCTAGTACTGGATTTGGAGTCAATTCATTTGTAGATAGTGGCGGCAGCATTGGAAGAAGCTCATCAGACAATGATCAATATCTATTACCAGAACCAGATCTACAGACCGAACCAAAATTCAAACCTGTCGATATAATCATTAGACCTGAAGATAAAAACCAAAATTCAAAAAAGATTTGTATCAAATGCAAATCATCTATCCCCGTTGCCGCTAAATTCTGTCCCAAGTGCGGGAATTCGCAATAATTAAAACCTCCTTTTGTTTTAAGATCAGTATGGAGGTCTTCAATGGGAGAGGTGCTACTGAAGAGTATATGTCCACACATTCACTTACCTTTTCAACTCCTGAAATGACACTAAAAAAATTTGCATTGTGGTTGGGCGATCAAGTTAATATTCCTGGAAAAAACAAGACTGTGCCTCGATTAATGATCTATATTAATGATGTCGATAATCAATCAGACAAGAATGATTTTCTTCCAGATACTGATGAATCATTCAAGCCAAGTGGAGCAGTAACTGATATGTTTAAGGGACTGTCCGAGGTTACAACCTCGAATAGCTGTTTCAATTGTAATTACCTCCTAAAAGCAGGATCGAAATTCTGTCCTAAATGTGGAGCAAAACAACAATAGCAGATTTATTATAATCTTAGAACGGGTATTGACTAATCATGGGCATTTGATTCTTGCCATTTATCTATTGATTATAATTTTCTAAATGCTTTAAATTAAAGAGATAAACTTTAAAGACCATTGAATAGGAATCCAAAGATCGAATCGAAAGCGTTTGGTTTTCTTTTTATTAGTATTGCAATAGCAGTTCTAATTGGAACTATTTTTAACGAATTCTTATCGATTCATCATGTTCCAATTTATTATCAGCTAATCTCATGGGTAATGATATTTGCTTTAATTTTGGGAATAACATTTACGAAAATGAAGAATCTGTTTCAATCCATAAGAAACAGAATGAAGAACAGCATAAAATGGCCACTTCAGGCAAAAATAATTAATGGTTTAAGCTGGGCAGGACCATTCTTAGCGATCCCTGTATTTCATTCACTTACACAGTACCTCATTCTTTTAGGAATCGGCGCTGGTAACATTTCCACTTATTTATTGATTAGAAAATATAGCAAATATGATAATAAGGAGCAATTTGTTGTTGGAATAATTGCTCTCTCTATGATCTCAGTTTTATTTTTCGTTGACGTGATTCTGGAGTCAATTGTTGTTCAACATCATGTCTTGGCACTCTCTAGAATATTTGTAGCAATTTCTTATGGCGTTGGAGGGGTCTATGCCTTAATTGAAAAATCATAAGTTTGCAATATGCATTATGAGTGGAGGACTCGATTCACTTTGCGCTACAGCTTATGTTAAGAGCTACAAGAATTATGAAATAAAGATAATTACCTTTTCTTACGGACAAAGAGCTAAAAGAGAAATAGTACAATCAAAAAAGCTTGCTAAAGCCCTGAATTCAGACGAATATCGTGTAGTGGACATAAGTTTTATGAAACAACTATATGGTAATTCAAACGTTCTAACTAATAACAAATTATCAATTCCCTCTAAATTCGATTATACTATTGTAGTTCCAATTAGGAATGCAATATTCATAACTATTGCATCAGCTTGGGCATTTAGCGTGAATGCCGATTTCATCGTATTTGGTGCACACGCTGATGATTTTAATTATCCTGATTGCAGACCAAATTTTATTGAATCGATAACAGGTACCTTGAATCTAGGTGAGGAAGACAATATCAGGAGCGGAACTAAAAATAAAATATCTGTATGGTCTCCGTCTTTAGAGGGAATAAGTAAATCCGAGCTACTAAAGTTGGGTCACGAAATACTCGGGGACACAATATTTGAATCGTGGAGTTGTTATTCCAATGGGAAAAAAACACATCGTGGTATCTTGCAATGTGGTGAGTGCGAATCGTGTATAAATAGGAAGATGGCATTTACTAAAGCAGGTATAGAGGATAAAACAATTTATGCAAAGTGCTGAAAACTTGACAAGAGTTAGAGTTAGTGAGATATTTACTAGCTTTGAAGGCGAAGGAGTATTCGTAGGAAAGAAAACCTTGTTTATTAGACTCTCGGGGTGTCATCTTAAATGCAGATGGTGCGACACCAAATATGCACTACCTTTGGATAGCGGAACTGATTACGAGCTAAATGAAGTCAAAGATCTAATAGTAAAGCAACTTCAACCATTCACCTACAAGGTAAATTTCACAGGAGGAGAGCCACTATTGCAAACTGACGCAGTAGTGCAATTAGCGGATTTCATAAAAACCCATACAAATCTTAGAACGTACATCGAATCATCCTGCTTTGATTCTGAATTGTTTAGCAAGATCTTGCCCTATATGGATATATGCAAGGTTGAATTCAAAACTGAAGATTCTAAAGTTGTCGATGATGGGGATTATGATGATTTACTACGTAATGAATTTAGATGTCTAGAACTGGCCGTCAAAAATAACAAAACTACTTACATTAAAATAGTAGTAACTAATTCTACAAATCTTGAAAGTTTCAAGAATTTGGTATATAATATCTCAAAGAAAATAGATCCGTCATATATCACAGGTTTCATAATCCAACCTAGCCATGGCGTCGACCAGCCTACTGTTAATAAGCTTCTGGACACTTATGATATTGTACAACCCATGTTTCCTGAGGTGAGGATTATACCACAGTTACATAAAGAAATCGGGGCAAGATGATTCAGAGTGAGAACGATGAATATGAAAAAAACTCCATATAATAAAAGAAAGATTGAAAAACTCGTTAGGGAATTGATAGTCCAACTCGGAGAAAATCCGGATCGCGAAGGTTTGCTGGGCACTCCTAAAAGAATGGCAGATATGTATGAAGAAATTTTTGCTGGATATTGCATGAATTCTGAGCTTGAAATTAGTTTTAGTGAAGAATCTGACTCTATTATTGCTAAAGACATTCAATTCTATAGTATGTGTGAACATCATATGCTTCCGTTTTTTGGAAAAATCCACATTGCTTACACTCCTTCAGGTAAAGTGTTTGGGATTTCAAAACTTGCACGCCTAGTAGAAAAATACTCTAAGAGATTACAAATTCAGGAAAGACTCACAAAGGAGATTGCAGACGAGATAATGAAAATGGGAGTAAAGGGAGTGACGGTCATCGCAGAAGGAGAGCATCTATGTATGAAGATGCGCGGAGTCAGAAATAATAGTACTATTATTACAATAGCAAATCGTGGGCTAGTTGACCAAAATGATGCACGAGCACACTTGTTAGCACTGATATATGATTCTAAACCGAAAATACATCCAGTATAGAGAGAATTACAATAATCCTTATAAAAAAGGACTATTTCAATAGGTAGGAAGAATGACAAATACCATATTTAGACTACAATCGCACAAGTTCAGTACTGACAATATACAGACAACATTGGTGTGTTCAAAATGCGATGAAGTCTTTTCAAAGGAATTCCCGTTGGACCTCGAAGGTCAGACAATTGAATTTAAATGTCCTGTATGTAATTCTGCTGGCGAAGCTGACCTTCCATATAAGAGTGCCGAGGAAAGGGAAGAGCTGGAAGAAGATTTTGACGAGGTCGAAGAAGAAGATGGTGGAGAAGAATTTGAGGAAGATTATTGATAGCCGGCGCTAGAACTATTATTAGTTTAAGCTTGTTTCAAAATTTATTGATAAAATTGCCACATAGAATTTAACCTGATATCATTTAGTACCAATCCTTGATAATTGGGCCAAAAATGCAGTTAGCTGTATATCCGGGTGGGATCCATGAGTTAAACGATAATCATATTCAGCTATTAAAGCAGCAAACTCTTCAGGGTGCGGTAGCTTTAGTGAATACACAGATTCATATGCATACTTTAGAAAATCAAATTCTGACATACCATAGACTGCAGTTAATTCAAGTAGCTTAATTCTTGCATCATTAAATTTACCTGATACAGCCAGTTTAATAATTTCATTTACCGTAGACTTTCCCGATAACCCTAACGATGCTAGCACATTCGAATGGGTAATTGATCCCATAACAGATGCTGTTTGAAGTACATTTATGGAGTGTCGCAAGTCACCATTTGTAGATTCAAAAATCTGAGAAATTGCTTTATCATCATACTTTATTTCCTCTTTTTTACATAATGATTTTAGATAATTTTCTATGATCTCTTTTTCAATTCTTTTAAATCTAAAAATTGCACAACGACTTTGAATCGGTTCTATTATCTGAGATAAATAGTTACATATAATCACAAAACGTGTAGTTTCAGAACTGTCTTCAATTATCCTTCGTAAGGCTGTCTGGGCTTCAGATGTCATTTCATCAGCCTCATCTAAAATTATTATTCTAAATTTTCGTATATCTTTTTCATTTGTCCTAATCTTGAAAACTGAAGCAAATTTCTTAACCCTTTCTCTAACCATTTTAATTCCCCTTTCATCTGAGGCATTAAGCTCAAGCGTGTCTCTCTTCCAATCTTCACCTAGTAGTTGTCTTGACATACATAAGGCGGTAGTGGTCTTGCCAACTCCAGCAGGCCCCGTAAATAACAAATGCGGCATTTCAGCAGGTTCTTTCATTAAATTCTTCAGACTCTCCACGATTTCCTTCTGATTAACAATATCGTCTATTTTAATAGGTCTGTACTTTTCTACCCACATTAAATCAGACAGGTTTTTTGTCTCTGCTTGTCGCATGAAACATGTTCGAACCATCAGTTATATATTCAGTCCTCTCAGACTGTTTAAAAACAAGCTATTCGAAGACTATATTCCCCATGCCATCATCAAACACCATTTTTGCTCATGACGAATTTGAAACCATAAAAAACACGTACCTTCTAGAATATCTCCTTGAAGAGACCAGGGTTACATTCAAGTCTGAAGTAAAAATATCTGTTAATGAGATCAAATTCGATGCCAAAGAAGGCGACATCTTGCTTATACCTAGATGGCTTACAAAGATTCTGTCAAAAAGAAATCTTATTGATATTCAAGATAATGAAATATCAAGTTATGTTTCAAAGGCATTGAATAGGGAGCGAATATCAAAACCACATGACATATCAAGTGTAGATGTCGACTTTTACATAAGAATTAATGAATTTCTTGCAAGTCTCAAGGATAAAGAAAGAGAAAATCTAATGGTGTCCCTTAATTCCTTTGTGTTGTCCAGACTAGAAAAGATAGTAAAATTTGCAGCAGCTACATCACTGTCTGCAGAAATGGAAGCAAAATTATCAGCAGAAGAAAGACAGCTATATAATTTGGTTAACAGTTCTTCATTGTCCTTTAAAGAATCGGTGTTAAAAAAGTAAATGACTGAGCAAAAACAACAGACCACATCGGCAATATCAGATGAATTAGAATCATTTCTACGTTCCTTTAAAGACAGGGATGGAAATTACAAGTATTTTGATAGAATAAACAACATGATGGCATCAAATAATACGTTTATAGTAGTTGACTATATCGATTTAGACACAAATAAACCAGAGCTCACAAAATTAATTACCGATATACCCGATGATATGCTAGACGCCTTTAATAAAGCCGTATATTCGATATTAAGGGAGATTCATTATGATTATGCTCAAGAGATTAAAGACAAAATAAAAGTAAGAATAGGAAACTACTCAGTTCAAAAAGGCCTTAGAGAAATAAACGCAGATGTAATTAACAAATTAATAAGCGTTCCCGGGATGGTGGTCAGAACTTCCGAGATTAAACCACTTGCCAAGAAAATAGCATTCACATGTCTAAATTGTAATACGTTAACTGAAGCACAGCTTAAAGGATTAACACTAAAGAAGCCTACAAGGTGCATTCAGTGTTCTGAGAAAGAGCTTGAAATGGACCCTGAAAATAGTGTTTTCACAGATTTTCAACTTGTCAGACTTCAAGAACTTCCTGAAGATTTACCCGCAGGTCAGCTTCCACATTACGTAGAGGTTACTGTAATGGATGATCTTGTAGATCGTTGCAGACCTGGAGATAGGGTTTTATTGACCGGAATTGTTAGGATTGAACAGGAACAATCAATACAAGTAAGGACAAGTCTTTTTAGATTACGCATGGAAGGTAACAATATAGAATATCTTGGTGGACTTACTGGAAATAAAGATGGAAGAACAGTTGACAGAATATCAATAAGCAGTGAAGATGAAAAACAGATTATAGCTATTGCAAGTATGTCGGACGCCTATGATAAATTGGTTGCATCATTTGCACCTCATATATATGGGCATGAAATAATCAAAGAATCTATTCTTTTACTAATTGTAGGATCGATAACAAAAAAATTAGCTGACGGTTCAAATCGTAGAGGAGACATCAACATTTTTCTTGTTGGAGACCCGGGAACTGCCAAGTCAGAAATGCTAAAATTTGCTGCAAAAATTGCTCCAAGGGGCCTATATACATCCGGTAGAGGAACTACTGCTGCAGGATTAACAGCTGCCGTTATTCGCGATAAATCTGGAATCATGATGTTGGAAGCAGGCGCTGTAGTTTTAGGAGATCAAGGTCTCGTTTGTATAGATGAGTTCGATAAGATAAAATCTGAAGACAGGTCCGCACTACATGAAGTTATGGAGCAACAAACCTGTTCCGTGGCAAAGGGAGGAATTGTTGCCACACTAAATGCTAGAACATCAATACTATCTGCGGCAAATCCTAAATATGGTAAATATGATCCATTTAGAAATATAACAGAAAACGTAGAACCACTTCCCATACCATTACTAACTAGATTTGATATCATTCACGTGATTAGGGATACTGCTGAGGTTGAAAAAGATAGTCGAATTGCAAGTCACATACTAGAAATCCATAGAGACATACAACATGCGGCCCAGCCTGCGATAGAAATAGATCTATTTCGCAAATATCTGGCATACGCGAAACAAATAGAACCCAAATTAACTACGGAAGCAGTTGATATCTTAAGAAGATATTACATGCAGATGAGAAATGTTGATTCGGAAGGAATGATAACAGCAACTCCTCGCCAGCTAGAAGGTCTAGTGCGTCTAGCTACTGCTAGAGCAAGATTGTTATTAAAAGATAGCGTTGATCAAGAAGACGCTGAAAGAGCTATATTCTTAGTTTCACAAATGTTGGAGACTGTAGGTATAGATGTCAATACGGGGAAAGTGGATCTAGGAGTTCTTCATGGAAAACCACTCAGCGAAACCTCAAAATTAAAAACATTTACAGATGTCTTTAACGGTTTATCAGGTGAGGACAAGAATGATGTTGAAGAAAAGAATTTCATTAATGAACTTGTGAAAACAGGAAAGTTCACCGAAGATGAATCTAAAGAATTTATAAGAAAGGCAATGCAAAATGGTCAAATTTATGAAAGAAGAGCCGGATT
>JAJPIN010000098.1 GCA_021324715.1 Nitrososphaeria archaeon | reverse complement strand
GAACAATGACTTTAGATAATACACTAGATTCTAGCATAGAAAGTCTCAAACCTTTAATAAGGAAAGAAATAGTCCAACTGCTTAGAGGCGAAAAAAAGTAGATGGTAGCAAAAGGAAGAATAGTATGGGTTAGCGGTCCAGCAGTTAAAGCCGATGGAATGTCCTCTGTAAAAATGTATGAGACTGTAGAGGTCGGTGAATCAAAACTAATTGGAGAGGTTATCAGATTAACTGGAGATGTAGCTTTTATTCAGGTTTATGAATCTACATCTGGTCTAAAGCCAGGAGAAGATGTAACCGGCACCGGCAACCCACTTTCAGTTCTTCTTGGTCCAGGTATTATTGGAAGGATCTATGATGGTATACAAAGACCGTTGGATGAGATTGCAGAGAAATCTGGGGCATTCATTGGTAGAGGTATTACTACTAGCCCTGTCGATATGAAGAAAAAATACAAGTTTACTCCATCGGTGAAAAAAGACGATATTATTTTTGGGGGATCTATTCTCGGGGCAGTTGAAGAAACTCCTTTGTTAACTCACAAGATATTGGTCCCACCAAATTATCCTGAAGCAGCTATTACTGAAATTGCCAAGGAAGGTGACTATGATTTAGAACATGTCATAGGACAGGCTAATAGCAAGAATGGCAATAAAATTGAATTAAAGATGTATCACAAATGGCCTGTTAGAAAACCTCGTCCATATGCTGAAAGATATGATCCTACTGTACCACTAATAACGGGCCAGAGAATTATTGATACCTATTTTCCTATTGCAAAAGGCGGAACCGGTGCTATTCCGGGTGGATTTGGTACCGGAAAAACGGTAACACTTCATCAAATTGCTAAATGGGCAGATTCTAAGGTTGTTGTCTACATTGGCTGTGGAGAACGAGGCAATGAAATGACAGAAGTTCTTGTAGAATTTCCACATTTAATTGATCCGAGATCTCAAAGACCGTTAATGGAAAGAACAGTACTTGTTGCAAATACTAGTAACATGCCTGTTGCTGCCAGAGAAGCATCCATCTATACGGGTGTTACTATGGCAGAGTATTATCGTGATATGGGCTATGATGTAGTGCTCGTAGCTGACTCTACAAGCAGATGGGCAGAAGCACTCAGAGAGATGTCAGGACGATTAGAAGAAATGCCTGCTGAAGAAGGGTATCCATCATACTTGGCATCAAGACTTGCTGAATTTTATGAAAGGGCAGGGCGAATAAGAGCACTTGGTTCACCAGATCGCTCTGGATCTGTGACACTAGTAGGTGCAGTATCACCATCAGGAGCAGATTTTACCGAACCAGTAACGACTCACACAATTCGATTTATCAAGACATTTTGGGCACTTGATACTCGGTTAGCATATTCCAGACACTATCCATCAATAAATTGGATGCAATCATACTCTGGTTATCTTGAGGATATATCAAAATGGTGGAAAGAAAACGTAAGTCCTGATTGGTATGACCTGAGAGCAGAGTCATACCATATATTGCAACGTGAAGATACACTAAAAGAAATCGTCAGATTGTTAGGACCTGAAGCGCTCCCCGATGAAGAAAAACTTGTTCTAGAAGTTGCAAGGATGATAAAGATCGGAATTTTGCAACAAAACTCTTTTGATAAGGTTGATACTTATTGTGGTCCGGCTAAACAATTAAAATTGGTTAGGTTAATGGTAAAGTTCTATAAAGAAGCACAAAAAGCTCTTAAGGAGGGAAAATCCTTGGCTGATATTAGAGCGCTACCAATAATAACTACTTTATTAAAAGCGAAATTCGAAGTCACAGATGAACAGATTTCAAAGTTAGACGATATAGAAAAGCAACTCTTAGATTCCTTTAAAGGTAATGTTGAGGAGGTAAAGGTCTCTGTCTAAAACAACTGGAATCGAATATACAAAAATAGCAGAAATTAAAGGACCACTTATGATAATAGATGGAGTAACAAAAGCTTCATTCGATGAACTTGTAGAAATAGAAACAAATGAGGGTGAAAGACGATTAGGAAAAGTTCTTGAAGTAGGGGGTGGCAAAGCAGTAGTCCAAGTTTTTGAAGGAACTACCGGACTCGCTATTACAGGAACAAGGGTAAAGTTTCTTGGTAAAACTATGGCCATGCCAGTATCACAAGAACTACTTGGACGTGTATTCGATGGCCTTGGAAGACCCAACGACGGTCTACCCGATCCTGTTGCTGACAAATTCCTTGATGTTAACGGAGAGCCCATGAACCCTCAGAGTCGAGAGTACCCTACTTCATTCATCCAAACAGGAGTATCTGTTATCGACGGAATGCTGACTTTGGTTAGGGGTCAAAAACTACCAATTTTTTCTGGCTCCGGAATGTCACATAATATACTAGCAGCACAAATTGCGCGTCAAGCCACAGTCGTGGGGACAAACGAAGATTTTGCTGTAGTCTTCGCTGCAATTGGTGTCCAGTACTCTGAAGCCCAGTACTTCAAGAGGAGTTTGGAAGAATCTGGTGCATTGAGAAGGAGTGTCTTGTTCGTTAATCTTGCAGATGACCCTGCTATTGAAAGAATTATTACTCCTAGAGTCGCGCTGACAGTAGCTGAATATCTTGCATTTGATCTTGGCATGCATGTATTAGCAATACTTACTGATATGACCAATTATGCCGAAGCCCTTAGAGAGATAAGTGCGGCAAGGGAAGAAGTTCCAGGGAGAAAGGGTTATCCTGGATATCTCTACACTGACTTGGCAAATAATTATGAGAGAGCAGGAAGAATTAAAGGGAAGAATGGCAGCGTTACTCAAATGCCGATCCTATCTATGCCCGCAGACGATATTACACACCCTATTCCTGATTTGACCGGCTACATCACAGAAGGGCAGGTTGTCCTTGGAAGAGATCTATTCAGAAAGGGGATATATCCTCCAGTTAATGTAATGATGTCCCTTTCTAGATTAATGAAGGATGGTGTCGGAGAAGGAAAAACTAGATCTGACCATATGGAAGTTGGTAATCAGTTATACGACGCCTATTCAAGGGCCCAAGAGGTAAGGGCACTAGCTGAAATTGTAGGAAAGGCAGGCCTAACAGGAGTTGATTTGAAATATCTTGACGCTGGTGATAGTTTTGAGACACACTTTCTAAAACAAAGCCCTGACGAGAATAGAAATCTGGATGAAACCCTAAGTAGAGCATGGGATATACTAGCAACTTTACCAGAAGGGGAACTAACTAAAATTAAGGACAAACATATTCAGCAATATTATAAAGGAAACAAGTAATTAGATTTAATACAAATGTCATTTGGAAAAAATGTAACTGCTACAAAAATTGAACTGATAAAGATAAGAAGATCTTTGCAAGTTAGCACTATGGTTCACAAAATACTTGATGATAAAAGAGAAGTATTACTAAAGAAAATTGATGAAATGATAGAAGAAGCTAACAAGACAAGAGGTGATATCTGGTCACCACTTTCTGATATTTATTCTGCTGTTTACGATTCATATATGTCACTTGGAACTTCAATCCTTGAATCAATTTCAGATTCCACTCCTAGTATAATGGAAGTGAATGTTAACGTGAGAAGAATTGTTGATGTTAAGATTCCTACTTTACAGATAAAAACCAAAGAAGGAGGCCAAGATCTATCTTATGGGTTTTCAGAAACAAATGTGTATGTTGATAAGGCATCTAAACAAATAAAGAATATGCTTCCACAGATCTGTAAAGCTGCAGAATATGAAAATGCAATTTTTAGTCTAGCAAAGGAACTTGAAAAAACACAAAAATTAATCAATGCACTTGAATTTGTTATTATTCCTCAGTATCAAAATGCTAT
>JAJPIN010000014.1 GCA_021324715.1 Nitrososphaeria archaeon | reverse complement strand
GTTGCCGGAGTTATGATGTTCTGCCTCCACACATTAAACATTTACAATGGAGGGTAACGTTCTACAGTAATTGCGTATCAAAGTTATTTATAAAACTCATGGAAAAAAATAGAAAAACTTTGTTGAATCTCGAGATCAAGGATCTTAATTTTAACATCAATTTTTTAACACAAAAACTAAAGAACATTGAAGTTGAGTTATCCAAATTATTTTCGGTTGACTTTCTGAAGGATTTTTACTCACATAACAACAATAAAAACTTTATTTTTATTCAAAAATCGAGATTATCGGGGAAATTCAAGAACATTTTACACAAGGATAACATCAATAACAATGTTCTGAAAGATATCGACAAATCGAAATGGCTGTTGAACCTTAGTGACAAAGTTTTACCGGATTCGGTTCAGAGTATTCTTTGTCTGGGCGATAAGTTCGGTATGCAATTGAATTGTCAAAAAAATAATGGTGATCGTTCTCTTATTGCAATCGAACACATTAAGAGTTTTGAAACTAATTCTCACAGAATACCTGAAGAATCCAGAGAGATCGCGAGAAATTCATTTGTTAATTCAGTTAGAAAATTTATTTGTAACAAGAATCATTTAAACTATACCGATAAATTCATTCTCACACAATTTCATCATTGTAAGAAATTTCTCAAGGAAAATCAGGATCTTTTGGTAACTAAGGCAGATAAAGGACAAATCACAGTCATTTTGAAGAGAGTTGATTATCTTAACAAGATGAAATTATTGTTATCGGACACTTCTACGTACGAAAAACTTAAGAAAGATCCCCTAAATAAACTAACTAATGACGTTAATACTCTCGTACGAAGTTGGCGCGACAATAACATTATTGATGAATTCGTCTATAAACGTTTGGTTTGCCATAATGGCAATTTACCCAGGTGCTATGGACTACCTAAGGTCCATAAAGAGAACTTCCCTCTACGATTAATTGTGTCATCGCTGGGCAGTCCTACATATAATATCGCGGTTTTTTTACACGACATCTTGGCCCGCTCGATTGACAAACCGATCTCACATGTTAAAGACGGTTGGACCTTTGCACGAAATATCAAAAAAGTGAATATTAAGGATAATGAACTCTTAATATCCTTAGATGTTTCGTCCTTATATACTAACGTGCCTAAAGTCTTAGTGATCGAGGCCATTAAGAAAAGATGGAATAACATTGCTCCGAACACCCGATTCTCTCTCAACCAATTTCTGTATGCGTTGGAATTCATTATTGATTCCACTAGTTTTAGTTTTGATGGCGATTATTATGATCAAATTTTTGGAATGCCAATGGGATCTCCTCTTTCCCCCATTCTAGCTGACATTGTTATGGACGATCTAGAAACTCACTGCCTAAAATTACTGCCGTTCAATATACCAAAATATTGCAGATATGTAGACGATATCTTCGCGATCGTCCCAAAAGATCGAATAGACGATATACTAAATTGCTTCAATGATTACCACCCTCGATTGAAATTTACGTATGAAATTGAGAATAATGGCTCAATCAATTTCCTGGATACCATGGTTATCAGACAAAACAATATTTTAATAACTAACTGGTACAGGAAACCAACGTTCTCCGGGAGATACGTGAATTATTTTTCTAGCCATCCTCATAAGTATAAAATCAGCACAATTTTGAGTCTCACTGACAGAGCGATCCTACTATCGGATAAACAATTTCATTCTCAAAACATTTCAATCATTAAACAGATATTATTGAATAATTGTTATCCATCTCAGTTATGTGACTCAATAATTAAAAAAAGAATAAAATATCTCTACCCGACTGAAGGAGCTCAATCTAACAATAATAAAAAGAGCTTTGACACATCGAATTGTGTCGTGCTTCCATACATTAAGGGCTTAAGTGAAGAAGTGCGTCGGATTATGAATATGCATGGTTTGGACGTTCTTTATACGGTACCTAGGAAACTTGATTGCTTAATTAGTAAAGGGAAAGACCAACTTCCGGCCAACAAAAGAACAAATGTCATTTACAAATTAACTTGTAATGACTGTTCTGTTTGTTACATAGGACAAACTAAACGTTATCTTGAGACGAGGATCAAGGAACACTTCAAAGATATTAAAAAGCATGAGAGCAATTATTCCGTGGTTAGTAAGCATAGGGCATCTTATAATCATGATTTTAACTGGTCGACTGTATCCATTTTGCACAATGAATCCAATTTTAAAAAAAGAGAAATTGGCGAGATGATTTACATAAAAAAACATAAAGACTCCATTAATTTGCAGAAGGATACGGACAACTTAAATTCAATATACGACTCTATTCTTAATGTTTTTTAACAGCTTTAACTTTTTGACTTTTATTTTGTTTTGCTTGTGTCTCACAAATCACCATTGTTTATCTCAATATATCTGACTTCTATCAGTTGATATTGAACGATCATCCAACTCACACGGTAAAATGAGTGCTGATTTCGTAATTATGAACAGTCATCTTATTAGTTTCACGTTCCATCTGTGTGATTTGTCAAACACTTGCAATTAGCGAGCGTAATTTCTATGTAATTTTGACACTAAATATCAGGTAAATTTATTTCGCTTGTATTGTTACCATGTATTAATTATGACAAAGAATTATATCAATACGAATTTGTTACCAGCCTGAAGAGGACCCAATTCAGGGTCGAAACGTTGTTGAATAAATAGAGTTTTTCATCACTAGCCAGTTGGTCGACTAATGAATTATTAACCTTGTTTCTAAAATTAAACTTTTGATTATTATAATTTTTTAGTGACCACACAGGAATCGAAACATTGAAGACTGAAATTATATATGCGAAATGTGATTTTTCCTGCCAAAGATTATATCATAAGTAGAACTGTATGTATGTGATTATTTTTTCCATTTTTTCATTTTATTATGTTTTTTAACATATAAT
>JAJPIN010000188.1 GCA_021324715.1 Nitrososphaeria archaeon | reverse complement strand
GGAATTATCCCTGTTGATGTATATGTACCTGGCTGTCCACCAAGACCCGAAACCCTAATTCAAGGTTGTATGTTACTCCAAGAAAAAATAAAAAGGTCAAAGATTAGATAAATGAGCTCAGATCAATCCAAGCCCCAAACTGCTCCTGAGCAAAAAAAGTCCAATATTGATTCAACTCAAAGTTCAATCTCAAAAAAAACTGAGAGCATAACTCCCGAATTTGAGGGGAGTCTTACCAATCAGCTAGTTACAAGGTTTGGCGATAAAATTGTAAAGGTTATCTACGTGCGTCCTGGCAGAACAAAAATCCTCGTTCCCCCAAATGAGATTGTTCAAGTAGCCTCTTTTATTAGAGACAGTCTAGGCTTTGATCACGCAGAATCAGTTTCAGGAACGGATTACCCAAATGATAATCAGATTGAAGTGATATATCATTTGAGCTCTTATTCAGATGAAAAACTTTCATCACAAATTCTAGCTTTATCTACAAGGGTAGATAGAAACCAGTCTACCATACCAACATTAATTGATATTTTTAAGAGTGCTGAATACCACGAAAGGGAGACTTTTGAAATGCTTGGAGTATATTTTGAAGGACATCCAAGAAATGAGAGATTTTTGTTGCCAGAAGACTGGGCGGATATTCCCCCGTTAAGAAAGGAGTTTAGAATTAAAGGGAGATAACTGATAAAAATGGAAAATGAACAGAAATTTGAAGAAACCATTAAGATGGGACTTGACATAGTAAAAGAGACAGAAGAAGATAGACTAATGACCCTTAGTGTTGGTCCGCAGCATCCAGGTTCAGGTCATTTTCGTTTTACTATTAAGGTAGATGGGGATTACATCGTATTTTGCGATCCAGATCCTGGTTATGTACACCGTGGGGAGGAAAAAATGTGCGAATACCGAAACTTTATTCAAAATATTCCACACCTCGAACGACCGGTTATTCATGATTCTACAAATATTACATATTCTTATAGTTTAGCAGTTGAGGAACTTACCAGTATTCAGGTTCCCCTTAGAGGACAATACATTCGTGCTTTAGCGTCGGAACTTAATAGACAGGTATATACCCTTTACTGGTTGGGTATCTACGGCATATTTCTTGGACATTCTACTATGTTTATGTGGCCGGTTGGAGACAGAGAGCTCTTTATTGACCTACTGGAGGCACTTACTGGTGCGAGGGTCACTCATGCATTTAACATTCCCGGTGGGGTCCGAAACGACATGCCTGAAGGATTTAAAGATAGATGCTTGAGACAAGTAGCATATTTTGAAAAAAGACTTGCTGAATATGAGGACATATTCTACAATAATCCATTATTCAGACAGAGAACTGAGGGCGTTGGAATTTTGAAAAAGGAAGATGCCATAAAATTGGGCGTTACAGGTTCAGTTCTGAGAGCTTCAGGAGTTCCGTTTGATGTTAGAAAAGCAGAACCATATGACGTCTACAGCGAAATAGATTTCAAGATACAGTATATGAAGTCATGTGATTCTTTTGCAAGGTCTACGGTTCCGTTTCTTGATATGAAAGAATCTTGTCACATTATTAGAGAGTTATTGGATAAGATGCCCCAATCAGGTGAAGTAAGAGCGAAGCTACAGCCGAATCCAAAGGGGCCAGCAGGAGAATCATATAAGAGAGTAGAATCAGGGAGGGGATCCCTAGGATATTATATCGTGAGTGACGGAACACCAAAGCCTTACAGGGTAAAGATATCAGTAGGATCATTTAGGAATATGCTAGCACTCCCATTCCTGTTAACAGGATCAAAACTTGCTGATATGCCGTCAATATATTGGTCATTAAACTATTGGCCCGTGGAGGCTGACAGATAATTATGCAAATTGAAGTGAAATTTCACTCTAGCAAGTATTTAGATAAAGAAAAATTAAAGGGTATTTAGAAATGATTGGGAGAGGTGTATAATAACATTGGCTACTGCTCCAAAAGATTTTAGATTTGGAAACTTTGTTGGAAGTTTAATACAACTAATTTTTTGGATTCTTATCATCGTTACACTGATAGGACTTCCCTTGATCTTTATCATCCTATTCTACGTACCCCTTCCTCCTGTAAATGGAGAAGTATTGACTCCGTATCTCTTCTTTTCAATGATGGTAGATCCTAGCAGAACCCTGCCCATAATAAAATTCTTGATTCACACTGATCTCTTTAGAGTGGCTGTGTTCCCAGGATTTACCTACGCTGCCCTATTGGGTGCGGCAACTATTTTTATTGAGCGTAAGTTCCTTGCCAAAATGCAATTGAGGATTGGTCCACTGTATGCGGGAAAGATAGAAGGTATTTTACAGTTGATAGCTGATGGATTGAAATTGATTTCAAAGGAGATAATAGTGCCGTCTGGTGCTGACAAGCTAATTTTCTGGGCCGCACCTGTTGCTTTTGTAGTTACAGCTGCTGCTGTAATAGCTTTAATTCCAGTAGCTCCTGGATGGGTAGTCGCTAATCTCGATGTGGGCATAATCGCCGTATTTGCATTCTTAGGATTTTTCCCGCTTATTGCACTTTTATTCTCATGGGCGAGTAACAGCAAGTACCCGTTCATCGGTGGATTACGCGCACTTCACCAGATGGTCGCTTTTGAAATTCCATTCATACTTTCTGCTCTCTCAGTTGTAATTCTTGCAGGTTCATTAAATCTTACTGATATCACAGTTGCCCAGAATTCATATTGGTTTATATTATTTCTGCCTATCAGCGCATTTGTATTCTATATTTCCTCACTTGCAGAACTTGAAAGAATTCCATTTGATCTACCTGAGGCAGAAAGTGAGATTGTTGCGGGATGGTTAACTGAGACTTCCGGTATGATATACGGATTAATTCAATTGGGGACTTATGTTAAATTATACGCACTGGCTGCCCTATTCGTTACTCTATTTCTTGGAGGCTGGGCAGGACCACAAATATTTCCTGCGGAAATTATGCCAGGATATACGGGAGTGAAAATATATAACGCTATTACCGTGAATGCAATCTTTTGGTTTACCCTCAAAACACTTGGGATGATTATGTTGATCCTACTACCACGAGGTATCAATCCTAGGATTAGAATCGATATCTTGCTGCATACTGGCTGGTACAAGTTAATAGTACTGGCTTTCATCAATATATTTGTCGCACTCACGCTTGTTTATAGTGGAATTCTTGGACCGGGAGGGTTACTGCCAACATGAACTCTGCAGG
>JAJPIN010000058.1 GCA_021324715.1 Nitrososphaeria archaeon | reverse complement strand
ATGTCTTCCGTGCGATTGCACATTATCATTTATTTGGGTTATTAGATTTAAATTAATTGGTACAATGCTCGAAGTTATATCATTTAAAATTAAACGTAACTGATATGTGGGTTTAATCCTGGAGTAATATCACGAAATCTCATTAATTTATGCATCTAAGATTCAGGTAACAGCATTCTGCATCGCATACATTTGACCATCAATGCTTAACTTGTTCCATGGAACAGCTCTGTTCGTTTCCAATTTTTGTTAATTGCTTATAATGTTCAAAAATGATCGACATAAGAATAACATGAATTAAGACAGGTCTACATGCCATAGTGCCGGCAACATTATAGAATCGTGGAATAGATAACATTTCATCAAAAGCCTTTCTGTCTTTCTTGTCTAACAATTTTTCAATCTCCATTTCCTTATTTCTATTTCTGATGCAATTCGATACGAAGGAATTGTTCGGCCCATGATTGCATTATTGCATTTATTGATTAAAAACCTAAATCACATAGAGGAGAGGGAGCCGGCAAACCCTTGTAGAATATTACTGTGCTAAGTGTTTTGAAAGATGGATAAAAAAAGGGAAAAGGGAATTAGTCTTTTGTGTTATTTGAGGGTGACGCTGATGATGAAGTGCTTGCGAATATCATCTTGACATTATCGCAGTATTCTGCAGCCAACTGTTGTATTTTGTCAGGGTTAGGAGGGTTTGCGGCTAATGCTTCTGATATAGACTTCTCATAATCCCCTGTTACTAGTTTGAATTGCGTGATATCGGGACCAATAATTGCAAACGCATGTTGTTGAAAACTTGCACCTATAGAGCCTATCAATGCTATGGCTGCCAGTACTGTCACAATTGTGTAGAGTGATTTCATTATCTTCGTTGTGCATACTTTCCTAATAAGTTCTCCCAGAATGGTTTTGGGATCTTTGTATCCAGAAACGTAAGAGCCAATTACAGTTACGCATACAAAATATGAATTTCGCTTAATTGATGTATTGATCTTGTTGAGACACCATAATACATGTAGAACTCCTTATATAGAAGATTCTTCTAGTAGAAAAGAATGAAAACTATCTCAGTCGTCATGTTCTTAGCTGTTGCGGTAGTAGCGCTAGGAGCAGTAGGAGTAACAACCACACTTATGTCGACACATGTCGCAGAAGCTAAAGGGTCAGGTGGGGAGTGCCATATTAACAAGGGCTCCCTTGGCTGTACAGGCCCAGGAGCGCAGGACGCAGGAATCCCAACCTTTATCTGTAACAAGAATGATTGTCACGCAACCGGTCCAAAATAACATTGGCAAGTAGGTTACAATCAACCGTAACCCTCTCCTTTTTTTTATTTTTATTCTATTTAGTAACCTATCAAACTTTTTTATTTGTAACTACAAACAAAATTTAGAGCGATTTTAGGACACTGATCAGGTAGTAAGTGATCAAACGAGCAGCAATTTTTAATACACTGCTTTAGATAATCTCCTATAAGATGAAATATCTATTTCAGGTCGCATTGTTGTCGTTAGCAATCGCACTTGTTGTAGGAGTTACAACATCGACAATAGTGCCTCAAGTATTTGCGGATCCGAGTTTCAACGCCCAAGATGATAAAAACAATCCGACCTTTCCTGGTGGACAGAGTGGAAAAGACTCTCCTCCAGACAATGCTCAGAGTGGACACGCGGCTGATAACCACGATGACAACTGCTTAAAACATGGTGATTCTGGGAAAGGCGCCCCAGCACAATGCTATTAACGCAGTTGCGTAACATACCCCAATTTTTTTTGTCGTGCCAATTTTAAATAAAACCAATTACTCTATTTGGTAACCTTTCAATGCTAATCTAAGAGCATCTAACAAATCATCAAATGAAGTTTGTTCCTTCTTTAGGTTTAACTCTTCAGTGTATGCGGTCCTAAGACTAGTAAGAAGTTTATCGTGTTTTTCATCAATGACCTTTTACAATTGAAATGTTTGATTTAAGGTCCACAATGCTTCTAGCATACATAAAAGCACTTATTATAATCCCAACTAAAATAGATGGAGCAATAAAATTCAGATAATTAATATCTAATTTAAAATTAGATGTACTGGTTGAAGTGGAACTCTTTGTTAATTGTTGAACTTGTTGTTGAACTGCTGGTCCTGCGCTAGGTTCTACCACTCCAATCGAGTTTCCTCGCTGTTCAGCAAACCAGATGTTTCCATTTGAGTCAGAGGTAAGCCATTGTACAAAAGGTGCAGGTGCTTTAACAGGAACCTCCCTAATCTTAGATTTTTGAGTATCTATGACAGCTAACTTATTTATTGTGTGCTCAGCAACCCATAAGTTCCCATATTTATCAATAGCCATTCCAAAAGGCAGTCCTGCTTCATTAATTATCGGAAGGTCCGTGAATATTTTAGTCAACGGATCAAAAACAGTTATTCTATGACCATCATGCTGTGAAACATAAATTTCACCCGTAGTCTTATCGATTAGCAATGCAGTAGGACTTGACAATGATTTATTACCGCTTGGAGAATACTGAGTTATAGAGTAGTTGGCACTGGGATCTATTTTTGCTAATTTTCCTGCCTCATCAGTAAACCATATCAAATTACTGACAGGATCTGAGGCTATAGCAAACGGTCGGGCATTTTGCTCCTTGGGGTGTAACTTTAAAGTAAAGTTACCTACTTGCGGATCAAAACGCATAACTTCTCCTGTTAGCGGTGAAGTTATCCAAATGGTGTCGTTTGAATCAATTGCCATACCCGATGGAGTTACATTTTTTGGAATGCGATATAATTTACTAATATTTTTTGTGGGATCATAACTTCCAATAGTTTTTGTGAGTGGATCCACATACCACAAATTATTCTTTGAATCCAAAGCCATCAAAGTTACTATATATGTTCCGTTAATCTTGTGCTCTACATAATTGTGGTTATTGATATCATATGCAAAAATACGACCGCTTCCAAGCATGGTATCGCCAAACCATATGTAATTTCTGCTTTTGTCATAAATTGGATATAATGGTTGTATGGTGGTATTGGAAAAGGGCCTCAAAGTGGTTTTTGATATTGGATATTCTGATACATTGAATTTTAGCTGGTCAAAGTTTGGTTTTACAATCAAGTTAGCAAATGAACCTACAATACCTGACATATTTTGTTTTGCTGGGATGCCTTGTACCTCCATGTTCCACGTGCCCGGTATACCAAATGAGGCATTAACTGAGTATATTCCTCGTGATTGCTTATTAAGATCCACTGTAATAGGGCCAATCGACTGTTCAATTTGAGAGTATTTTAGTTGGGCCGATGCCATGTCAATGGGTTTCCCATTATTATCCAAAAACGATACTTTGAAATTGTTATTCCCAACATCAAAAGGGGTTATGGCTAAATCAACTTTGGTGCCATTATCGAGAAACCTGGTTGCCTCATATGGTACATTTTGAATTGGTACCTTAGTCGTCGCTTGAGCTTGATTCTGGCCCTGACTTTCAGGAACGCCTGTATTTACCAATAGACCTACGCTTAAAAGCAGCCCAATTCCGAGTATGGATTCAATAACTAGAGCCTGTCTAAATTTACCAATTATTGAATTTGCTCTTACTTCATTGTCAGACTGCCCATTAGACCCGCTGGAATCACTCGATTTGCTTCCTATAACTTGTCCTAACTTCAGTGAATTTACTACCTGTTTCTGAATAAATATACTGCTATAACCACCCAAAATAACCATCAATCCTGCGAATGTAAGCTTTGCAATTAAAAAGGTACCATATAAGGAACCGATCACTAAAGCTAAATTATCTTGTAGTATGTACAATAAGAATGGACCCGTAATAAATATCGCACCCAAAAGTGTTACCACTAATGCAGAATATCGTGGAATCCACACAGAAATGGTTCCCAATTTGTGGTACCAGTCCATCGCTGATGCTTTTAATTTTGGAATTAGGATAAACCCAAGATAAAACGTACCGCCTATCCAGATTGATGCAACCAGATTATGTACAAAATCAATTATTATTGGGACTAATTGTTTATGTGATGCACCATGTCCAATTAAGCTGGTTGTGACAAGTAAAATCATTCCTATTATTAAAAACCCTGCGTTCTCCATTGTGGACATTGAATATGATTTGTTTTTCCTAAATTGCCTTAATTCAAATAATGACAAGCCAAGAATAATAAATGATATTACAGATCGTTCAATCAACACTGTACCAAATCTGGTCCCAAATACATCAATTATGCTTCCGTGAATCGCAATTGCCTGAAAAAGCATTATAGCAAAATTTGAAGATACGAGTATTATTGAAGCTACTACATAGTAACCAGCGAGACTCTTGCCTACTTTAGGTCTAATTGTAGAAATGGAGTCAGTAAGTAAAGTAATTTTCGAAAGTGGTCTCCACAGCCAAAGGGTTCCAAACGCTGCTCCAACTATCATTACCTGTGCTAGAAGAGTAGGAAATCTTGCAATTGCCTCCGGCAGATACAGGGTTGATGACGTAGTGGAGGTGGATACATTTGTAGGTACCACGACTGCCTCTCCAATACCAAATACAAATGCGTTATCTGTTACATGACCATCAGTTTGGGATAATACATTGGTAGATACCGTATAAGTTCCATCTTTCAGTAATGGTAGGGATACAGTTAATGAAGATTCATCATTTTGCAAGTGATGGACATCTCCTTTGTCTACTTGCTTCCCGTTAGAATCCAGAACCTTGAGGTGGCTGAAACGTAAATCAACCGGTTCGCTAAAGAATACATTTACCTGTTGGGGAGACTTAGGTATAGATTGCGATTGTGAAGGGCTGCTATTTATAACAAATGCATGTCCAAAAGACGTGTGAATGGCACCAAAACCCAAGAGGGCCACCAAACTTGTTATCAACAATAAACTTAGATTTTTATGAGATAATGAAAAAATGGGATTATAATCAAGTCTAACAATCAATTAATCTCTAAGGAAATTATATTGTTTTGATTATTTTATCATTCCCCTTTTTCTAGTACACTAATCGAATTAAGAGGATAAAGGATATAACTCTTATCAGGCTCTAGTTTAAGATATATGGATAAGACAAACATTATTCTTGTTATTGGCGCTTTTTTACTATGTCTCATAGTCGTTTCAGGTCACCCTAATGTTACCTTTGCACATACTAGTAAGACTTTTGGGAATACCACTGTTGAAGTTGGATGGTTGTCTGAACCCCCGCTTGTTTCTGATTTGAATAGTATAACTATAGCGGTAAATAAGGGAGTTGGAGGTAATCAAACACCAGTATTAAATGCACTTTCCAATCTTTCAGCCTCCGTCAAATTTGGAACAATGACAAAACAACTGGATGCTCAACCGTCACCAACGACTGATGGTGAGTATGACGCAAAGATAATTCCAACCAGGGTTGGACCATATAGTGTATTACTGAAAGGCGATATAAAGGGACAAAAGGTTGACAGTGAATTTAAGATCGAAGATATAGAATCAAAAGGAACTCTTTCCTTTCCTGACAGCTCTATCGATAACACTAACACAAACAATCTGAATGGACAAATTCAGAACGTGATGAGTAAATTATCAAATGACGTTCAAAGCAGTAGAGATGATTTGAATATGTCACAGAAAAAAATGGCTGATATACAAGAATCCATTAATGGATTACAAAAAAATTTGAATAGCTCATACTTGATATTGATAACTGCTCTTGCAATTGGAATTGCTGCCATTGTAATGGCGGCATATTTGTTGAATAAATTACGTATAAAGAACGGAATCGTAGAGGGTCCGTAGCACAACGTTTTCATCAACCTGCTCGAAACAATAAGAATGATTGGCCTTCATCCCGTCTAACTTGATTTAAACTGCTTACCAGGTCATTTGATCAGTGCAAAAGTTCGCTGTATTCCACATATTCGTACTTTTCATTAGTTAAAAAAGTTGTGAAGAGGAATAAAAAGCAATGGATTAAAAACAGGGGGAATTCAATCTTTTTTGACATTCTATCTTGATCCCTGTACAAAAAATATTGTATAGCAGATATTTTTTTCTTTTAGTTTTGTTATCTTTTGTAGGTTTGAATGAGTATAGCCATTCACAATTTATATCCGGTCACTTTTTTGGAGCGACCAAGAATATTGGAAACTACCAAATAGTTTTTGCTCCATATCCTGCCCTCCCACTCGCTGCTGACAACTCAACCTTACTAAATTTTAGTATCCTTGACAAAGATAATAAGAACCTAAATAGCATCAATACTTCACTTATAATAAAGAACAAGTTGAATGGTACAATTATTCATGAATTTCCGTTTAAATTTTATGACTTTAGCGATATCACCTTTCCGTATACCTTCAAGGAAGTTGGAGACTACCAGCTTACTTTACTTGTTAAGATAAATGGCGATCCTACTTATTCTCAAACTCCGCTCTCAGTTGATTTTGATATATCAGCTGCAAATCCAAACCAGATAATACCTACAAATGAACTTGTAATTTACTATCTCTTGCCGGGGTTAGCTGCAGTTGCTGCCATTGTAGCATATTTAAAACACAAAAGCAAGATTTGATCGCATTTAGAATCTAGAACATACTACTGAGTATGCTTATCAATCTGAGCATCTTTGAATTCGATTGATGTACCATAAATCCTATATTATGTTGATTTGTATTGCATATGTATGAATAGGATACTTGGTTTTTCGACACTGGGTTTCATATTGTTGGTAGCATTTTACTCAAATGCGAACTATTTCATATTTGGTCACACTTTTTCTGGAGATGAAAGCGCATCTTTTTTGACCATTGTTGAAATGATGAAAATAGAATCACAATTGGCACAAAAGGATCTTGCGTCAAATGCTACTATTGCGAAGGAGCATGCTGAACATATTGGTGAACATCTAACAGCAAATAATACTAAGGAAATTAACGAAAGAAACCCTCGACTTGCGACTGAACTGAATAATACATTAACAGATTTTGTCAAGACATTTGATTCTGCTAAACCCTCAGAGTCAGCAGTTAAAGACAAGGCTAGTAATCTTGGCGATGTAATTTCTGAGGTAGTAAGCGCTAGAATTGATAAACAACAACTTGATAACGTAACCGTAAAAGCCCTAGTGGTAAATGACTTGGTTGGCGAAACTTTGGAACACTACAATAGTTCTCTTGGCATGAGTGAAGCAAGTCATGATAAAAATAACACATCTACCTCAAACTCAACTGAAACTCCAAAGATAATGGATGAAGCTGACTATCAGAGTGCGCAAGCAGCCGTATCACGAGCTATTGATTTGTATAATGAAATCAAACCAAGTGGAAATGCAAATTCAACTGAATTGGCCAACGCATTAAACTCACTAAAAGACAAGATAGATAGCAAGAGCCCATTTGATCAAGCTGACAAAATAGTAGATGATAAAATTACGCCAATGCTAAATGATATGTTCAAGCTAAAATTGGCTGTTGAAGAAGATCATGGTGCAGAAGCAGAACATGCCTCATCAGGAAATGAAACACACAACAAGTAAGATTCAGGCTGATGAAAGAAGGCTGTCTTTTCTATACCCTTTTATTACTCTTTTTTATTTTATTTGCAAAAAATGAACTTGGAAATATTAATGCCCTGATTGTTGAGGATAATCCATTTTATGGATTAAGTAATAAAAAAGTCAAATCAGTTGACTCTACCACAGATGATAATCTTATAAATATTAAGCTAGAGCATTCTCCTCAAACAATTAAAAAAGTATCTCCAGAATTTTTCAAGGTGACACTATTTTATAAGAATAATAATCAAAGCGTATTACACGCAGACACTGACATAATAATCACTAAAAATGGTAAAGCGCTTTACAAAGAATCAAGTGAATTTTCTCAAGGATATGTTCACACTCCAAATGGCATAGTCCTCTCATCATACAAGTTTCCGGGTCCAGGACAATATGTAATTTCGGTGAAAGTTGTGGGAATTAACTTTATGCCTGTAGAACCCAAACAAGTAAATTTTGCCGCCAATGTAACTGAGTCCAAGGACAAATATCTAGTAAATATAACAAAATGAGTATGACAAAAACAAGCATACAAGATATAAGTACTACCTTCTTATCTCATTATTCTCAAAAGAGTATGATGCCCGGTAGGAGACTGATGCATTTAAGACTAAAAATAGTTCAATTAAATTACCATCATCCTCTGCAAGGTGTAATTTAAATTTGAGACAAACCATTATACCAAACGTCAAATTTCTGGTACTGCTACTTGGGATTTGCTTCAGTTTGATGTTATTGAATACGGATAACTTTAATAATCTAAGGCTATATGCGCATCTTTTTACACCTAATGAAACCGCTACTTTTGCAGGGATTTTAGACCAAGTACAGGCAGAATTAAAGCTCGTTGTAACAAACCTAGAAAATCATAATGTGTCGCTGGCTCATAGTCATGCATACAAGGCCGCTTCGCTTCTTACGCCAAGGATAATGGCAGAAATAACAGAGGACAGTCCGCGGTTAACAAGTGACCTTTTACGAGCTTTGGATGAGCTCCAAAATTCAACCTCAACTTCGGAGAATCAACTAAAAGGCGCAAGTCAACTGGTAAATGTGCTTAACAATAGACTGGATCAAGACTCATTGGTCAGGTTGGCGCAAGTACAACCAACCTCTTCAAACCCTCTGGAGGGAGCTCTAAAGTCTCTCACAGGCCTGTTTGGCGATGGCAATACCCAAGAAGAAGCAAACCAGAATACAAAGCTTCAGGCATTGGCTTTTGCCAATGTTATAGATGGAGTGCTAGTAAACTATGGAAAGGCTTACCATGTTGGATTTGACATGACCAATATGTCAAACATGGTCATGACTGGTAGTAACATTGGTGGAGGTTCCATGGTTATGAGCAATCCAGTATCTGGGAATAATTCTGTAACTAGCAATATGAATATGCCCTCAATGAATACCTCCTCCAGTACAATGACCATGACAGATCACGGAAATGAGACGAATATGGGCTACTCGCTAGCTAATATTTCAGATTATCAGAGTGCTCAAGGCCTAGCTACAAAGGCATTCGAAGTATTTAATACTAAACTTAAACATTCGACTCCGAGCGACGACAAGAACGCAACAGCCTTTGTTACTAAACTAGATAATGGTCTAACCCATCTTAATGAATCAATTGCAAAGAAGGCTTCGCCTCTAGATGTTATGACGATAGTTCACACACAAATTCATCCAAACCTATTGGAAGCCTTTAACTTGCAACTACGTAAATAATAATGAAGTTCGTCATTTTCTACGTAATTTATAGCGAGCTTTACAATATTAGTCCTACACATATGATTTTATCCATAAGCTAATGTGAATTGTCCTATGCCTCTAGACCTAATTTTCCCATTAGTTTTAAATTTATATTTGGTGATTAAGGAACTCCTATTGATGTTTTATGAGCTCGCAAACTAGTAATAAGCGCCGAGTAAAGATTGGAAAATTAGAGGCTTTTAACATGAACCTGAAGCTACTGGCTATTATCTTTTCGTTAACCATTATATTATCTAGCTTGTCTATTTTGAATTTTCGTTCCGTTTATTCTCAAAGTTCGGAGGATGCGAAAAGTCTTAATTGCAAGGATAATGCCGATCAATCCCAATATGTTACTAATGTAGCTATGCAAAACAAGTCAAGTGGCTCAGGCCCTGTTACAAACGATCTTCCAGGATTTCATTATGTTAAAAAATTCACTAATAATGGTACACTAATTACCGCTTGGGGTACTAAAGGAACCGGGCCGGGACAATTTTTGCATGCCCACGGAATTGCAGTTGATTCAAAGGGAAACGTTTACGTAAGTGATGCAGAAAAATGCAATATTCAGAAATTTGACAGTAATGGTAAGTTCATTACATCATGGGGTTCGCGAGGGACAGGACCAGGGCAGTTCTTGCAACCTGAAAGTATGGCTGTAGATTCTAAAGGCAATGTATTTGTCGCTGATTACGCTGCCCAACGAATATCAAAATTTGACAGTAATGGTAAGTTCATTACAATGTGGGGCAGTAAGGGAAAAGGCGATAGTCAATTTATTAAACCTTGGGGAGTTGCAGTTGATTCAAAAGATGATGTATATACAAGTGATCAGGACAATCCTGAAGTTCAAAAATTTACCAATGATGGGAAGTTTTTGACCAAATGGAATTCTTATTCGCCTGGCATGTTATTCGTCCATTTACACGATATTACAGTGGACTCAAATGACTCAATTTATGTTACTGATGGGAGAAACAATTCTCAGGTTGCAAAATTTGATAATAAGGGTGACTTTATCACAAAATGGGGTGGATTTGGATATGGAAATGGTCACTTTGTAGAAGATCATGGGATAGTGACCGACAAGCAGGGGAACGTCTACGTGGTAGACACAAGAAATGTACGTAT
>JAJPIN010000275.1 GCA_021324715.1 Nitrososphaeria archaeon | reverse complement strand
CATGGTCGCTTTGCATCCGATATTGTAGCGACACTTGCAATAATCACTGCCATTTTAACTAATGAAGCATTCCCAGGAGTAATAATAATTATAATGCAATCTGGAGGAAAAGCATTAGAAGATTATGCGTTCAGAAAAGCCACAACTTCACTTGATGAGTTGATGAGTAGATCTCCTAAAATAGCACATAGGAAAATTAACGATAGAGAAATAGAAGACGTTGACGTAGAGAGAATACTAGTAGGAGATCATCTGGTTGTTCGCACAGGTGATCTTGTTCCTGTTGATGGTACAATAGTTTCAGGCAATGCCAATATTGATGAATCATCTCTTACTGGAGAACCTTTATCTAAAATTAAACAGATAGGAGAAGAGGCATTTAGTGGCACCATTAACACAGGTAACATTTTTGAAATAAGAGCGATAAGAATTAGTGAAGAAAGTCAATATTCAAAGATAGTAAAACTAGTTAAAAAAGCAAGAGAGGAAAAGGCACCGATACAAAGACTAGCTGATAAATATGCAATATGGTTTACACCTATAACACTAGCTATGTGCGGGCTTGGTTGGTTTTTGACTCAAAACCCGCAAACAATATTATCTGTACTAGTTGTGGCAACTCCCTGTCCTCTCATATTTGCAACACCTGTAGCTATAATAGGTGGAATAGACAAGGCGGCAAAACAAAGTGTAATAGTAAAGAGCGGAGCTGCAATTGAACAAATAAGCAGAGCAGATGCAGTAGTATTTGATAAAACAGGTACTATGACATATGGAATGCCACTCGTCGAAGAGATAATACTATTAGATAATTTCAAAAATAATAGGGACGGTAAAAACTTAGAATATACAAAAGATGATATTTTATTTAAAGCTGCAAGCCTCGAACAGATGTCTTCTCATCCATCTGCTCAATCTATAACAAAAGCCGGAAAGGAAAAATTCAGTAATCTTCCTTTACCTACAAGCTTCCATGAAGAGTCCGGATTAGGAGTCGAGGGATATGTCAATGGAGAACACATATTCGTTGGCTCATCCAGTTATATTGAATCTCAATCAAATTCAAATCCAAATTACGGTACCATAAATAGAAATGATAAAATATTAAAAACGGTCAGAGAGTTCCAAAAATTAGGAAAGATGGTGGTACTTGTAAATATCAACGGAACAAATGCAGCTATAATAAGGTTTAGTGATAAAGTTAGAGACGGTGTTGTTAGTATGATTCAAAATTTAAAGAAAGAAGGAATAAAAGAAACAATTATGCTTACTGGAGATAGTCTGGATAATGCAAAATCTATAGCAAATCAAACCGGCGTAGATAATTATAGGTATAATCTTCTCCCAGAAGATAAAGTAAATGAGGTAAAGAAGTTAAGGGAAAAATTTAAAGATATTATAATGATCGGAGATGGAATCAATGATGCTCCTGCTCTAACAACGGCTAGTGTAGGTATTGCAATGGGAGCTAAAGGCACTGCAATTTCTGCTGAAGCAGCAGATGTTGTTTTGTTGGTAGATGATATAACAAGAGTTTCTAATGTTATACATATCGGTAAAAACACAATTAGAATAGCAAAACAAAGCATCTTTTTCGGAGTAGGAATTAGTTTTCTTCTAATGATTTTTGCGAGCTTTGGTTTAATTCCTCCTTCAATAGGTGCTCTGTTTCAGGAAGCGTTGGATATAGGAGTAATATTGAATGCTCTAAGGGCAAAGTGACAAACTTCCTTGATGTGAATTTATGAATACGATTGTGCGATGAAATAGACTTGCTTTTTCAAAGCGTTTGCACATATTTTAGTATTTTCATATATTTTGTTACTACAAATAAAATCTATTAAAACGAGTCATATACTGATAACGATCATTCCTGATTTTATTATGATAGTGATAGTCTATCACATAAAATTAAGAACGATGGTGTAGGCAACTAAATGTGCTAACTATTAGACAGTCGTACTATAATCCTTAAACTCTATGATATTTTATTATCATGTAAGTACGGGAGAATGAAATATTGTACTTCACGGTACAACTAATTCTGCAGATACTGGTAAGTGATATGATAGAAGTGTCGCTATATGCTGTAGGTTCCGTATTTTCCACAATTTTGACCGTGTTATCGATTTCTGCGTATCGAAAGAGTGGTCTTAAAAAACTGAAGTACGCTATTGTTGCATTTGCATTGTTTTCAGGATTTCTGATATATGAAATATTAGAATCATTGCTTTCGTTAGATAATGAATTCACCGATATAATTATTCCTTCTTCGGCACTAGTAATTCTGATATTTCTCTTTTTAACAGTAATTAAGAGAACTTAGTAAAGCATCACGGGGGAAGAACATTCATTTAAAAGTTAACTATTATTTCGTATCAATCTATTGACTTGATCCGTTAGTGATAGGTGCAAAAACTTGAACTCTTTGATTACCTCTATCTACCACAAAAACGTTACCATCAGAATCTATAGAAACATGTTCAGGTTTTGAAAATTGGCCATCGCCTTTTTCTAAAGGACCTGGTCCATCAGAATCAGTGCATCCTTCACCCGTTGCCATTTTGCATGGAGTGCCAATTTTGCCTAGAAACTTTCCATTAGTATCAAAAATTTGTACTCTCGGATTTGAGGCTCCATCCACAATATAGACTCTATCCTTTGAATCTACCGCTATGTGCTCTTGCGGGATTGAGGATTGTCCATCACCTGTTCCAATTGATCCCCATTTTTTCAAGAATTTTCCACTACTATCAAATACCTGAACTCCAGGTTCATTTAATTGACCAACATAAACATTTCCTTTGGAATCAACGTCTACTGCATGTGGATGAATAAATTTTCCATCTCCCGTTCCCTTAGTTCCCCATTTATCAATTAAGGTGAAATTATTATCAAATTTCATTATTCTGTTATTACCTGTATCGGCAACAAAAATACCAAAAGGTGAAAGTACAATATCTTCTGGTCTATCAAATTGGTTGTCACCATGTCCTCTTCCGTTACCTACTTTACCGATAAACGTACCATTTGTATCGAATATCTGTATCCGATGATTCTCTCTGTCTACGACATATATTTTATCTTGTGAATCAATGCCAATACTGTAGGGGATGCTAAATTGTCCATTTCCTGATCCTTTAGAACCCCACATCTTTAGGAATGTCCCATTATGTGTAAATTTCTGTACGTTGTTGTTTTCTCTTTCGCTAACATAGACGTTTCCTTTTGAATCAAAAGCAACATCATGCGGCCTCGTAAAATGACTTGGACCTGATCCACTACTACCCCACTTTTCAACAAATCTATATTTGAGTTGGGCATCTTGTCCATAGGTCTTCTTAAGTGATTCCGAACCGATGATGACATGAGGGTTCACGTTAATTAATGATAATGTCAGGCCAACTAGAACAATAATCAATACCCCTTTCTTTTGCATTTTTGATATCTATATTGAATCATCATTAGTTAAGTTATTTGATACATATGACTAAGTGTGTAAACTAATTAAAAAAGAGCATTCTTTCATTAATCTACTTGTGGGTCAAGATTAATAGCAAAATTAACCAGGCACCATTTATCAACTGTTGATGGATACGAAAATAGAAGAGGTTCTTTTTTACCATTTAGATATTTGTATCACAT
>JAJPIN010000236.1 GCA_021324715.1 Nitrososphaeria archaeon | reverse complement strand
TACCAAGAAAAATGACGATCAGATTGGCGTGGGAATCTCTCCAGGAGATAATAAATATGAATTACCATATCTTTATGTGAATCCTTATCCGTTTAATGAAAAGATGATCAACGAGACATTGTTCACCGGCAGATGGCACACAGTTGGATGGAAAGGAATCAAAGTAGAATGGAAAGACTTTCATAAAAAACCAGAACAACAGATCTCTGGCGAAATTTATGACCTATTTCTAATAGCACAGCGCAATTTTCAACAAGGGTGATTTTTATGAGCCTATGTGAGCCAATGCGTAGTTATAAGATCCAAGTAACCCCTCTTGTTACCAACCGAATAGGAAAAAGATATACTATTAAATTTCCTAGTTGCCTTTTTTTCCATCATTTCTTAAATCTCACTCTGTTTTTATCACTACCAATTAATAATAATAACATACAAATAAAAATAAGGAAGTGGAAAGTTATACAGACCGCCGTGCTTCATGGCTAGAAAGTTTTTACGACCTAGTGGTTGCAATAGTTGTCTTGCAATTAAGCGTTAATCTTAGCCATGACATATCTTTAATTGGTTTTCTTAAATTTGTAGCATTGTTCTTACCAGTTATCTGGGCATGGATTGGTGTTACATTTTATGCAACACGATTTGGAACTGATGATGTGATACATCGATTTCTTATGTTATTACAGATTGGCGTTTTTGCCTTTATGGCGGTTAACATTTCCGATGGGTTGAGTAGCAATTCAGGTTGGTTTGCTCTATCCTATGCTGCTAGTCGTGGAATACTTGTAGTTGAATACTTACGTGCCGGGAGACATGTACCCACGGCACGCAAACTGACAGACAGTTATTCCATTGGATTATCGATTTCGACAGGAATATGGCTTGCATCCGTATTCGTGCCTCCACCGTTCAGATTTATTCTATGGATTATTGGTCTTGCAGTTGATGTAGGTGTACCCTTGTTATTCGCTAAAACGTTTTCAATGCAATTTGCTCCCCATATACGACATCTGCCCGAACGTTTTGGATTATTTACAATAATTGTTTTAGGGATATCTATCTTAGGCGTTGTTGATGGTATTGCAACTCATCAATGGACTATCTCTTCTATGGTAACTGCAGCCTTAGGACTTGGAATTACATTTAGTCTATGGTGGCTATATTTTGAAAATCTAGATGGCTCAGAAATTAGAGCACTTCGTGAAAATAAGCAATTGGGAGTTTATGTTACTTGGTTATACATCCACATTCCTTTGATTATTGGTTTTACGGCGCTGGGTGTAAGTGTGGAGCATGTAGTGTTGAGCAATCAGACTTTAGCTTTACCGTCCCCTGAAACATGGCTTATGTGCGTTTCGACTTCCATATGCCTATTCGCTATAGGAGTAATTGAAATAACTTCTGCAAAGAGTAACATTACTTTAATTAAATCAAAATGGTCAGAAAAATATAGAGATGCAATTTACAGCCTGGGAACAGCCGCAGGCGTTCTCATAATTGGAGCTATTTTAAGTGATGCTCTGTTACCAGTCGTTCTCATTTCTATAATCGCTACAACATGTGTTTGTCAAGTCATTCTAGATATTAGACGTCATCCTTTTCATCGTGAATATAAATTTTGAGTTGTTATATTACCCGGAATATTGTATATCATGTCATAGCGTGGTTCACACAAGTTCGTCTAGCTTCATCTGGAAGCTTGATGCGATTAGGAATAAAACTGAGATTGTATGTCAAAATTAGAGAGAATCACTTATGCACTAATTTCTAATTAGAATATATTTCCAATCTCTTATCACTCTTCTTCCTCATCTGCTTCTTCCTCATCTGCTTCTTCCTCATCCTGTTTAGCGTCTTCTAATTCATGGGTTTCATCTTTCATTTCTTCTCTTTCATTGTCTTGAGCATCTTCCTTACCAGATTCATTTCCCATGATCTTATTATCGATACAAACTACAATAAAAATAGTTGCAATTATTTGTTATCTTATTAATTCCTCTGGGAGTACCAATTGATTTATTGAAATTTCAAAAATAAAGTAGGAGAGTTAAATTTGACGTGTGTTAGTTTACTTTTTATCCTAGAGCTTGCATAGCTGCCTTCAGATGCATAAGAGCGCCGTTTGTATCCCCACCTGAAAACGCCTTCATACCTTCATCAAAATGCATCTTAGCCTGATCAGATTCTCCAGATATGGCCGCTTGTGCAGCAGTCAAATGAGTCGAGGCCGCTTGTTTATCTCCACCTTCCAAGGCTTTAATGGCTTCTTCTATATGCAATTTTGCTCCGCCAGAAGTACCTGATGTTGTCATGTTTCCGCCCGTCTTATTTGCCGAACCTGAATTGTTGGCAGATGCTATCAGTTGTGCTTTAATAGAACTGAATCCTGTGAATGTATAGCCAAAAAGTACTCCCGCAATTAAAGCTATTGTCGCTATCGTTGTAGTTGAGAATTTCATTTAAACTACTATAGCCAACATGCTTCTTAAGCATTCTTGCAATGAAATTGAACTATATATCAAATAAATATCGATTGACGCAAGAAATGTTAAATATCTTGGTTTCTTCCTAATCTTATGATAACAGGGTCTGGATTACTATCGTCACTTGCTTTGGTAGCAATCATAACTCCGATTTTATTTTCAAGTGTGACGCAATATACAAACGCTCAACGGGATGCGGGAACCGTTGTAAGAGACTCTCAAACCGTTCTTCTTGAAGGTTTGACGATCCCAGCAAATGACTATATTCATTTATACGATACTACGCCATATATGATAAAGGTAGGTCATGTAGCTGCAAAGCTTCCTTGTGATAGCAACTCAAAGACATCGTTGAAATTACTAATAGGTCAGGCACCAAATCTTAAGCCTGCGAATCTGGAATTGGTGAAGGAATTATCTAAACCAGGAACAATGTGCATATATCACGCAGACATTGAGTCAAGTCTGCAAGGTAGTAATGGAATCGTAACTGACATAGCTTTACAAAATCCAACAAATATATTCGTAAAATTTGGACCAACTGCTACAGTTGTAATAGGTGTAGATGAAATTATGGCCGGCGCAGAAGGTAAGTCAATGGGAAACATGTCAATGGGTAACAGTACAGGTTAGTCAACTCAAAAGTTATACCTACTTATACCGTCCTTTTAGAATTTCTTCATAACAATCTTTTAATTAATTCAAATTAACTAGGGGAATTTGATTCATTAATCAATTGGAACGATAGTACGATCTCTAATTTGTTATCAGCTTCCAAAAATAAAATAAGATGGAATTTATCTTAGGCAGACCTTAGTCATTTTTGCTTTCTTACAAATATGCTGTTACCTTCAATCTTGACCTCATACCTCGGAACTGCTCGCACGGCAGGAGGTTTGGTTGCTTGGCCGTTCCTAATATCAAATTTGGAACCATGCCAAGGACATTCAACTTCATATTCTTCAAGCGTTCCCTCGTTCAAGGGACCACCAACATGAGTACATGTATTTCCAATCGCATAATAATTTCCTTCTTTATTAATTATACAGACTTTTTCCCCTTCTACTTCAACTGCTTTCATACTTGAGGGGCCAATTTCTTTTGTTTCACCAATCTTAACGAAAGCCTCATTCATACTCTATCTCTCTTTTTTCATTATCCAAAAAAGTATTTAAGTGCTATAGGGTTCCATATTCTAGTTTGACAGGTTCTGGATAACCTACTATTTTTACATTCAACAAAATACCAGTAAGAATCTATTAGTAGTAATGATTTAAATTCATTAATTCATGTTAATCTCAAAAGAATTTACCAAAGTTATCGATTACATAATAACGTTTATAGCATTGAATAACTTGCTAATTATGATTTGAGAGCCTAATGCTTCAATTAGAGAGATCTAAGCTTAATCCGATATTAGTTCCGGATAAATCCAATTGGTGGGAGTCAAAGGCAGTGTTTAATTGCTCGGTTCTTTATGATGGTAAGACTATTCATATGCTTTACAGGGCAATAGGTGAATATGATAATTATGTATCAAGGATTGGTTATGCATCAAGTAACGACGGTCTTTCCTTCATCAAAAAAAAGGAAGCAGCATTATATCCAGAAGCGGACTATGAAAGCTATGGTATGGAAGATCCTCGGATAATGACCATAGAAGATGAAACCTATGTAACGTATGTGGTGCTTTCAAATTATGTCAAAAATAATCCATCAATATACACTGCCCTCGCCAAGACAGAGGATTTTCTTGATTATGAGAGACTTGGGATAATAACTGGACCTGGTTCGGAAGATAAAGATGTTGTACTATTTCCCAAAATTAACGAAGCTGCATTAAGTTACATGATGCTACACAGACCAAGTACCTGGGTTGGTCCACAGTATAATACTGAAAAACCAAGTATATGGATAGCAGAAGGAGATTCAATTACCAATTATTCGAAACATTCTCTACTAGTAAAACCAGAACAAAGTTGGGAAGAGCTAAAGATAGGAGTAGGTGTGCCTCCTATTAGGACCAAAAATGGTTGGCTCGTAATATATCATGGAGTGGACTCAGACCATGTTTACAGTGCTGGAGCTTTTCTACTTGATATCAATGAACCATGTAGAATCTTGGGAAGAACTAAAGTACCCTTACTAACACCCGAGGAAGAATATGAGCTTAAAGGCGATGTCAATAATGTCGTCTTTCCAACGGGGGCTTGTATATTGGATAATAAATTACTAGTATACTATGGTGCTGCAGATAAGGTGTGCTGCGTTGCTACGGCTGATTTACAAGAAATATTAGATTATATAATGTCAGATAAATGTTCTCTTTGATTTAAATGTAATGAAAATCTAATATGACTTCAAAATGTCGTTCTGGTGACGTCATTACTAATTATAGCAAAAGATAACATACTGCTAGACCCAAGTTAAACAATTTGAGTCCATTACTCATTTATACAACAAGTACAACCAAGTCTACAAAATATACAATTTTTATACATATCGTCCTATAGTAGAACTGATTAAGTAGAAAACATTCAATGTAAGGAATTTATTAATATACAAGTTGCCTGCATTAAAATAATCAATGGATAAACAAATTAGAGATCGCTACTTTCTGACGATAACAATAGGGGTAGTGTCCATTCCCTTATTCACAAATAGCGATATGTATGCAGCAGCATTTGAACCTGTTGCATTTAACAAAATACCATCGGCAATAATTGATTCCGAAGACGATAAGTATGAATTTACTGCGGATTATTCACTCGATTTTGGAGGACAAACAAAAATTGAACATGATGATAACGCTCTGCTAGCCAGTAATATGAAATTGGACAAAGACGATAATACCTTATCTCTTAAAGTTAAATGCGATAGTAACGATATATGTGATGATAGCTTATCTCCTACTGATATTACCGTTTACTTAGTTGACAGAGGTTATAAAGATGGTCAGATTGCAAGGACTTCTATCCCGCAATTAGAATTACAAAAAAATGATTGTGGTTCCCAATCCTTAGAAGATTGTGCACATTTTAATTTTCATATTCCGGATGATATCTTGACCAAAAAATACAAATTAGTTGTTGATATGGTTTTTGATGAAGCAGAATGGATGTTTATAAATCCTGTAAGAATAATGAATTAAGCGTCAGTTTATTTAATCATTATTTTATTTCATTTTACTTGTTTACAAATTTGCTATGCTTATAATTTATGATCTATTAGAAGAAATCAACGCAAGGAGCCTCCAGAAGACGATATCTTAGCTAAAGATTTATTTTTACTTTTAGTCAAAATACAAACGTGCCTACATTTACTTTACAGGAAAGATAAATGATTGATGCGATTATTGCTACTTTGTCGATAATTAATACTCCACATTAAGATATTGCAAAGGAGATTCAAACACAGACGGTAAATAAATATTCGAGTCCTATTTTCAATTCAACTCGTGTCATAAACTTTAACGTAATAAGATATTACGCCTGTATGTCCGCAGTCTAGACAAACATAAGTCTCTTTTGTTCTTGGAACCTCTGAGTCTCCTGATTTTATTTTTAAATTGATGGAATTGCATGTTTTGCATTTCCTCGTTTTTGCTTCCTTTTCTGCCTCTTTCATGGTGGACTTTGGGCCTGAATTAACGTGGTAAATCTGAGCGTTCCAATCTGGAGTTACTGATTTCTTATTCCCAAAAAATATATCCATCAAAATTTGATTTAGTTCCATATCCCATCTAAAATCTGGATGCGGTTTATAATCACTTCTTGTATTAACTATTCCATTAATCTGGAACTGATAGTATGATGTTGATGACAATTGAGTTCATATAAAAAACTTGGGTTATATTTTGTTTTTCATAATAATGTTTTTGACCCTTATTATGCTTCTCTGTCTGACTAATCATCGGTATCGGGTCCCTTATTGATTCTGCTCATAGAATCGAGAAATGAGGGAGGTCATTGATTCCAGGGATTTCATTAAATTCATAATACTGGATTATATCCTGTATTTCAAATTAAATATGGATCTGCGATATAATTGTCTAAATCTAATTTATATTGACCGTATATGTCGGCTTGATTCATTTTAAATTAGAAAATCTAAAAAAGTTTACCGCATTATTTAATCCAATCCCCTTTTATCTACAGCAGAATTGAAAGTTTAATAACTTCATTCAAATGTTTAATTGTTATTTAATATACCCCACCTATTCGGGAAAACATTAAAAATTATTCGGCACCGAAAAACATTCTTGACATCAATATTTCTCAAACACAAAAACCTAACGGAACTACAAAGTTCAAGAAAAAACTATGGCAGATCATTTAGTCAATAATCAAAGTGTTGACATTCATACAGCAAACATCTGAGATGCAGGAACAGAAGGAGACGTTTATCTTGGAATTTGCAGTAAGAAGTCTTCCATCGATTGTTAAGATTCCTCAATTAGGAATCGACATGACATAACTACGTAATCTCTTTAGCTGCAAGATTCCAATTCTTAATGCTGAGGATCGTATCCCATCTTGACCGTTACAATTACTGAAGAAAATATCGACAATCATCATGTATATCGTGCTTGAACCCCGATGAATATAGAACAATTGAAAGCTTTAGTATCGTTTCTGTAAAGGTATAGCATTACTATGATATTGTCAAATTTTGCGAACGATTAGGAGCTCAAAGATAATGCATCAATATATAAAGGTAGGAACAAAAAATAAGGATGCTCAATACTTTGACATAAATCCGATAGGAGAAAGTACAGAGAGCAGCAATATTAACTAATTAAGGCAGTCTACAGATACATAGTTAGAAATTCTCCTAGGGTCTTATAATCATACTTTTTTATAGTTTAAGAGTATCAAAAAAAATGTAGGAAAATTTTATGAAAGCAATTGTAACATTTTCCCAAATTTTGTACCGAGCCATATGTGACCAAGAAGGCCACCATTATAGACACGAGTTAGTCCTGTCGGAACGCCGAAGTTATACTGCTCAGCTAATACAGTAACACCCTCCACATTCCAATCCTTATCATCCTCTTCATCATCTTCAAGACGTATGTATGCTGGAAATTTTGGCAAATCCAAAAATTCAAGTCTCGGACAATTATCGGTTCCACCAAAAAATGGCAACTCATTTGCATTACGTGGATTATCGATGTTCCCGCCATCTCCGATTATGAATGTGTCTGTCGCACCTCTTTTAAACTGGTTCCCAGGTTTGTTCAATCTAAACTCTCGACCTCCAATTCCCAAATACACACGACCATCAGTGGGTGCATTAGCTACATCTCCTGTCTTGATTGTTGCTGTTATTTTGCCTACATGTGTCATATTTTATCAAGGTAAATCTCATCATAAATCTATTTAAAGATGACTTACTAATTAATCACTGATTACTTGATAAGTATATGCGCCATTAACTAGATATTGCTAATTACTAGCATTGAGTAACGTATCATATAATTATATGTTTATGAAACTGTTATATAAGAATATCATTAGCTTCTTATTACATGTTAAAGATTTTCTTTGTTATTTAGTTGAGGGGTAAGATTTTTATTATTTCATTAAGAAATACGCAAAGGAAAGTATCTAATTTTAGGAATGTTGTTACTTTCTTCTTTTTTTAAGTAAAGTGATGGTTTTATCAGAACCATGATTTATCTATCCTGTCAATAGGGTGTCTTGTAGCTACAAGGTGTAAACTAGTATTGTGTTAGGAATGTGGAGAATCGATCAAAAAAGAATTTATTTTGATAAAGATTTACCAAATTATATAGTTAATAATATGACCAAAGAAAGGCCATTACGCAAATATTTTCCTAAAATAAATGGCCTGTTAGTCAAATTAAGAGAACTCTCCATATCTGATGCTATGAATAATAGTCAATTGATGACCTATAATATATCAAAATCTTTATGGCAAGTTCCATATCCGTATACCATAGAGGACGCTGTGAACTTTATCAGTTCAAGTCATAGAGACTTTGAATCACAAAAAGCTGCAAATTTTGCAATACAATACAAGAATAATCCTGAAGATGTAAATCGCTTAGTGGGAACAATAAGTCTTAAGAATGTAAATTTTGACAAAAAGAAAGCAACCGTAGGATATTGGATTGGAGAGCTATATTGGGGGAATGGTATAGCAACAGAATCTGTGGCACTAGTTATTACTTTTGCGTTCTCCATTTTACGATTAAAAGAAATTTGTGCATATGTTTTTTCTGAAAATAAAGCATCAATACGAGTACTAGAAAAGAACGGAATGATAAAAAAGCAAGAGTTAAATGAATTTAATAAAATGTCTGGGAGATATCAAAGAACAACAAAATAGGTGATACAAAGATCATATAACCTGAACAAGCTGTAGTTCTAAATAACATTGATATTCATTATCTAAAACTATTCTTCTAAACTCATTTTATAATAAAATCGTGTGGGATTCGTTGTAATTGTATTGTTTTGGTCTTACCAGTGCTCTTGTAGAGGCACAAAAAACAGGGTACTTATCAGTACAATTCCCATTAACATCCCCACGACATAAATATTCGATTTTA
>JAJPIN010000152.1 GCA_021324715.1 Nitrososphaeria archaeon | reverse complement strand
TCAAAAAGGAGGACAGAAATAACACGCTCGTTCTTGGCATTCCTCGAGGAGGATTGGTTATCGCAGAAGTTATTGCAAGAAAATTAGCCTGTGAATTTAATCTATTTATGGTTAAGAGACTCCGGTCCCCACATAATGAAGAATTAGCATTTGGTGCAGTGACAGAAGACGGCACTACATATCTCGATGACTTGATAATTACAGAACTCGATATATCTCATAATTATATTGACAGTGAAAAATCATATCAGCTCAAAGAAATAAATCGTATGATCCAATTATTAAATCAGGGAAACAAAAGATCTGTTTCAAAAATGGACGGCACTTTGAAGAACAAAACCCTAATTATTGTGGACGATGGATCCGCTACAGGGTCCACTCTTATCGCTACAATCCGGAGTGTAAGAAAGACTTTGATGCCAAAACGACTTATAATAGCTTTACCGATATCTCCAAAAGGAACCATTAATAAGTTAAGAAATGAAGAAGTTGATAAAATTGAAGTAATTACTAGTCCCCAAAACAGAAACTTTGTATCTATTGAGCAATATTATCGGAATTTTGATCAAATTACAGATAGGCAAGTTCTTGATATAATGCAAAGAAAGTCAAAATAAGAAATTTCGAGAAAACTCGATTAGGCGGTACAAGCTAAACATGGAGATTATAATGGCTATCAATATTATATACCGCAGCTCTTTAGCCTATACCATTGAACTTATTAATTACGTCACAAGACCTCAACAATCTAATCAAAAAAGAAGATAATCTCATAATTATTGACGCAAGGTCTTTTTCAGAATATAAAAATGGTCATGTTCCAGGAGCAATAAATATTGACCTGTTTCAGTTACATTGGTTTGATACTAGCAAAATAGGTATGAGGGACTTTAACAGGCAAACCAAATTGTTGCTATCTAATATTGGTATTAAAGAAAATAGTGCGGTGATTTTTTATGATAATATTTCTGGCATGGCCGCTGCTAGAGGAGTTTGGTTGCTTCTTTATTTCTTTCACAAAAAGGTATGTATGCTAGACGGTGGGTTCCAAAAATGGAAAAGAGAAAAATTGCCAATCGAAGTAAAGAGCAACCAGTTTAGGAACACACGATTTGGCGGTAAAACCAATTCTAATGTGATTGCAACTGCTAATCAGGTCAAAAATTCAATAAGCAACAAAAATGTCGTCATTGTAGATGCTCGTTCCAAAGAAGAATACAACGGTAATGAAGTAAGAGCCGCAAGGAGGGGACATATTCCATCATCAATAAATATCGATTGGAGTAGTAACATAAAGAACGATACTTTTAAAAATAGAGAAAAGTTATCAGATATCTACTCTAAGATCCCAAAGAATTCGCAGGTAATAACATATTGTCAAGGCGGGTATAGGGCTGCCAATTCATACGTAGCCCTAAAGGTGTTGGGCTACAAGAATGTAAAGATGTATCTTGGTTCATGGGGAGAGTGGGGAAACAGACTTGACCTTCCTGTAGAAGACGGAAATACAGCATGATTTTTGGTTTGACTTTGCCTTTTGATGGACTTCAGAACGTGCAATTGATAATTAATCAAGATTTCTAATTAGTATCATGAAATATTGATTCTACATTAAGAACTTTGATACACGTTAATGGGGGTCAGCGAATCACATATTTGTATTTACTATCCGTAGATACTATTATCGATGATAGATTTTCTTGTAAGTTTTAAGCTGATGTGCCTGCAGTTACTCCTGAAGAAGCTGGTACTAACTTTGATTCTACCGGTGCAAGTTCTCTTATCAGGTGATCCTTCGATTCACTTCCTGCCATCTTGGCGAAAGTTTCATAATGACTTTTTATATCTGCTTGGGTGTCTTGCTCGAATTCTATTATATTACTTATTGACTCCTGATCCTCTTTTGATTCTACAAAATCTTTGATGGTTGGGAACTTTGCCATTGCCTTTATCATTGTTGTTCGCAGAGCTTCACTTTGTGCAAAGGCTTTATCTGTCTCTTCTAGTGACGCTGCTACCTTGTGTTGTACATCTCTAAATTTATCCCATCTTGCGTTAAGTCAGATATTTTCCAATTCCGCAATTAAATAAAAAAATCATATTAATCAAATCAATACAAGCAAAAGAATATTCACTGAAATGAAAAAATTAGTTTTTAAGAAATATTGAATGTATCAAGATTTAAATGATTGCCGGTGGCAACCTCAAATGTAAAGTGCGACATTAACACTCGGTATAATTGGATCACATATCATTATACAAGTAATCCTTATAACCCAATTGATTAAATTGTTTGTTATGAGAGTTTTTTTAATATGTATTTCCTTATCTCTACTGCTGAGTCTTTCGACTATTGGTTCGGTCTGGTCAAGTGGTGTTAATTATACAGTTGTAAATAACACAGCTGTTAACAACACAACTGTAAACAACTCAGCTGTAAACAATACCTCCATAAAAAATACTACTGTAAATGCTAATGAGACTAGACTGCAAAAACTGCTTGCTGAATATTATAATTGGAACGTAAATGTACCAACAGACCAATTACCCGAGGAAGGAAATCAATGTGTAATTAAGTCAGGGGCTGTAAATTTTCTTCTTGATCCATTCAGTAAAGGAACAGTCAGCCAAACATGTGAAATAAAGTCAGGGATTCCATTATTCTTCCCATTTTACGGGGGATGGTGTGATAGCGGAACTATAGATCTCTATGGTGTGCAGAATTATAAGAAAATTTTAGATTGTGCATTGGATTCAGATAAAGGAATTGTAACGGTGCAGGCGTGGCTTGATGGTAAAGAGATTGTAAATACCAAAGTAAATAATAAAGATGTGAACAATTTGAAACTTATTTATGATAAATATCCTGGTAATAAGTACTACAAACTAATATTAACCCCTAGTTTAGTTGATCTTACGCTAACTAACAAATCACGATTCGCCACTGATTCTTATCAAAAACCAGAAGATTTTCAATCCTCGCCGCACACTTAT
>JAJPIN010000255.1 GCA_021324715.1 Nitrososphaeria archaeon | reverse complement strand
CAGGAATACCTATAGCTGGAGGGATGAGGGGAGGCATAGATTCTATTATGGATGAAAACAATGAGGAATTGTACCTTACACATACGGCTTTACGAAAATCTATGAGGGAAAGATTTAACAATACTATGGGGAGTTCAAGATTTGCTTACGTTGAAAGAGAAAAGATATCAATACTTACATTTTACATGAATAAGTATGTATTACTTGTGACGATGGAACCAAGTGTCAATTCCCATACTTCAATTGACATTGCTGAAGACATATTGGATATGTTAAATGGAAAAAAACAATGACCATTTTTGATGGTAGCGATAAATGTTTATTTTCATAACTTTTGTTAATAAAATCATCAGAAATTTTTAGTTGTTTAATCTAGATACAAGCTTTTCCATAATAATATTCTTACTTGATCTATTCGGAACCGCGGTTTTTGCTGTAACGGGAGCACTTAGGGCAATAGAACACAAATATGATATTGTGGGGGTTATAATTCTCGGAACCGTAACAGGAATTGCTGGTGGTGTAATGAGAGACATAATCTTGGGGATCTTCCCGCCACATAATTTTTCAGATACTATTCACATAGTTTTGACCACAATAACTTCTATTATCATATTTTTGCTCTATCATAGAATAAAAAAATATGATAATCTGTTCAATATTTTCGACGCTGTGGGCCTGGGAGTGTTCACTTTTACAGGAGCTTCAATAGCGTACTCACTATATAGTACAAATATAGCCTTAATTGTAATTTCAAGTTTGTTGACAGCTTTCGGGGGTGGAATCTTGAGAGATGTCTTTGTAAGAGAACCACCAATTGTTTTTACCAAGGAGGTTTACGCAGTAGCAAGTTTTATAGGAGTCGTTATATTCCTCATAATGGTAAATCTAAAAATACAATTTGAATATATAGCAATTGTCGTAATTTTCGTGACAACTGGTATTAGGTTAATATCTATCAAACTACATTGGAATGTTCCTAAAGTAAAGACATAAGTTAAACTTCAAGCATCAGGAAGAGACAGATACAATTCTGTTTATTGTGTATGAAACAAATACTATTGATTGCTTTGGTAGAGGTTATTTACTATATTTTGATCAAAATCTTACCCAATTGTTTTCCACTTTCTAATCTATCATGAGCATCCTTTACTTCATTCAATGAGAGCACAGAATCAATTTTTGGCAAGATTCTTTTCTCATTGATAAATTCAATTAATTCTGACAACTCTAATTTTGATCCAATCAATATTCCATATAACTGAATTTGCTTGGAATAAAAAGATCTAATGTTAAAATTTGCGACATTTCCTGTTGTTGTACCACACAATGCAATTTTTCCATTTTTTCGAACAGAGTTAATACTTGTCGTTAAAGTTTTCTGACCCGCATTATCCACCACCGCATCAACCCCTGAACCATGAGTTATTCTTTCTATTTCCAGTGATATTTCTTTTTTATTTCTATTTATCACATAATCGGTGCCAAGACTATATACAAACTCCAATTTAGAATCGTCGGATATAGTGCTTATAATTTTAATCCCGAGTGCTTTTGCAATTTGAATCACAGCCATTCCCAGACCGCCTGAAGCTCCGTATACTAAAACAGTATCATCCTTTTTGAGCTGTAGTTTTTTAATAATATTCCAGGCAGTTAAATATGAAATTGAGAGTGTAGCAGCTTGCTCGTCACTTACCTCATCAGGTATAGTTATGACATTTGTCTTGGGGACACTTAGATATTCAGCATAACCACCGTTGTAATTGCTCAAACCACCAATTATTGAAAAATTATTACATAACACTTCGTTTTGATTCTTGCAATTATCACAGTTATTACAGCTAATTCCAGGATATATCAGAACCCTTGACCCTTCGGGAAATGTTGAATAATCTTCTTGTAGTGTACCAACAATATCACTGCCACAAATATGTGGAAACATAATAGAAATACCTGGAATTCCCATTCTTGTCCAAATATCAAGATGATTTAGACCACAATATTTCACCCTAATCAAAATCTCAGAAGAACTTGGTACTGGAGTAGGAAAATTATCTACATACTTTAATACATCCGAATTACCATGACTATATATGGGAACAGCTTGCATAAGATTATCAGTAGTTTGAGATTAAACTTGAATATTATGCATTTCTTTGAGATCGTCCTTAAATTGTTTTAATTCGTCTGGAATCTCAGCTTTTATAGGATCACGTAGTGAATATCGCTTACCATTTTCATTTGTTGATTCTCGTTTTTTAGTCCATATTAATGAATTAAAATCAATTATGGCCTTTGTAAATTTACACATATCTCCATAATCTTTGTCATGTAATGGAAACTTTTGCACATGAATACTTTCTTGAGAATAAATTGTAGTCCATAACTTATCCGTGATAAAGGGGCATATAGGTGCTAATAGTAACAATATTACTGAAAAACATTTATGGAGAGTATATAATGCAGAATATCTATTATTTGGTACTTTATCATTGTAGGCTCGTGATTTTACCAATTCAAGATAATGAGAAGCGAAAATATTCCAAGTGAATTCTCTTATTTGTGAAGCGGGAATAAAGAAATTATACTCTTTGTAGCCTCTGACGCATTCATTTACTAAGTTTGATAATTCTCCCAATATCCATCTATCGGAAGATAATAAATCAGATTCATATGATGAAATGATTTCGAAAGAAGATACAAATCTTCCGATATTCCATAATTTGGTTAAAAATTTTTGAGCTTCTACTATCTTTTGTTCTGAACATCTAAAGTCCTGTCCGTGATTTGCTTCTATTGCTGACCAGAATCTAAAAGTATCAGCTCCATGTCTACTTATTATCGGAAAAGGATCAATTACATTCCCCTTGCTCTTACTCATTTTTTCGCCATACTCATCAACCCCGTATCCCATAACCCATACATCACTCCATGCTAGTTTGTCTGTTAATTGATAACATCGTAACATCGTATAATACAACCATGTTCTGACAATGTCTTTTGCTTGTGGTCTTATTTGAGTTGGAAACGTATTTAAAAAAAAGTCATTATCCTTACTATATTTGGTTACAAACAGAGGTGATATGCTAGAATCCATCCATGTATCAAAGGTTCTTTCGTCGCCGGCAAATTTGTTGTGTCCACATTTAGTACATTTATCAAAAGGTGCTTTATCTTTCCAGGGTCTATAATATTTTCCAGGTTCTGGCAGTAGCGGTTCTCCGCAATTGTTACAATACCAAATCGGAATTTCCGTACCGTAGAATCTCCTTCTTGATATGGGCCAATCTATGGCAACAGAATCCAGCCAATTAAATAATATCTGTCTGTGAGATTCTGGATAAAAAGTGAGGGAAGTGGAAAACTCTCTAAGTTTAGGAAGAAAAATAAGTTGTTTTATATAATAATCTTGCATTGGAATTATTTCTACTGGAGATTTACTTCTTTCGCAAATTGGAATTCTATGAAGGATTGATTCTTGTTTTACAATGTATCCGTTATTTTTCAAATCCTCGATAATTTTCTTTCTTGCATTATCGATAGTTAATGTAGAATAATTACCTCCACTTTCACTTATCCTGCCATGTTGGTCTATGGCAATAATTTCTCTTAACCCCAATTCTCTAAATACTTGTACATCGTTAAGATCTCCGTAACTACAAACCATTACTGCTCCCGAACCAAAATCTGACTTTGTTGAATGATGTGGCAAGATCTTTACTACTCTATCGAACAAAGGTAGGATAACCTCCTTATTGTGTAGCCTTTGGTATCTAGTATCGTCAGGGTTCACTATAACGCATTGGCATGCAAAAATTAATTCAGGCCGAGTTGTAGCAACAATCAGATCCTCGTTCTCATTATTTAATCTAAACTTCAAATAGACTAGAATTGTCTTTCTTTCTTCATAGATTAGTTCTGCATCTGCAATGGTAGTTCCACAGCTAGGACAATAATTATTCGGTCGATTAGCAGAATAAACCAATCCTCTTCTCCATAAATTAATAAAAGTACTTTGAGTTAATGTGCGATATTCATTAGAATCAGTCCTATAATACTCGTCAAAATTAGCACTGAGACCGATACTTTTCATAATTTGGATCATTTCTTTCTCTAAATCATCCAGTGAGATCCTACAAAGGTTAAGAAATTCTTCCCTGTCTGTCTGTCGCATCTTAATTTTGTGTTTTTTCTCAGTGTAAATTTCTACTGGAAGTCCATTTCTATCTATACCTATAGGAAAATATACATTTTTTCCAGACATTCTAGCTGTTCGTGCTATCATGTCAATTTGTGCATAGTGTGCAGCTGCTCCTATATGCCATGGTCGCCCTGACGGATAAGGAGGAGGAGTATCAATTACATAATTATTCCCACCATAAACTTTGAATTCATAGATTCTATCCTGATTCCATTTTTTCAGAATAGCATTTTCAATATTAGAATTCCATACCTTCTCATTAATTTTTTGTTGCATGTTTATGTTAGAACTAATCCACTAGAAGGCTTGTATTTAAGTTCATGCTTTAAAAGAATTTAGATTGATGGAAATAACAGCTATTAGCATTTTTTAATATAAACTCACTTTATGATTTATTACTATTAGAAATATTTCCGATACTCACTTAATGTTAGCCAGAATATGTGCACCCTTATTTACGCCTTCATAAATATAAACTCCCAAAGCTTCTATATTTGGAGGCATTTTTGACGACAAGAGCTGTATGATTATAGATGAGAGATTCTCAACTGTTGCCTCTCCAGGCAAAAGGAATGTTGTATCCTTTGGAAGCTGAAGATTGAAAAATCCACGCGGACCTTCAAATGATACGTAATAGTGAATACTATCTTCTTTGTAAACATATTTCCTATTAATAAAGAACTTGTGATCTAGAGTTGATAGAGTATCTTTGATAATTCTTTTTGCATCGCTAAAATCAATAACCAGGTTATTTACCATTTTTCCAATGATCTCCACCATGACAGTGGAGGTATGACCATGTAGTATCGAACACTTTTCTACTAGAGGTAAAATATGTGCGTAGTCAAATGCAAGTGATGAATCCTCTAAAAATATAGAACCTACTTGATCCTTGTCAGAATCAACGAATGATATTGTTTCAAAATCACCTGATTTGACACCAAACTTTGATTTACCAATACCAATGATATCAAGATCAGGATTATTTTTTTTTATTTCATTGAATTTATCAAGGTCTGTATCAGAATCTAAAATTTCTATGTATTTGTCATCAACCTTAAAATCAACATTTACCTCCTTACCGTTCATTAGCTTAATTTTAAAGTCATATTGGTAATCTTTTTCAAGGAATGAAAGTAATCTTGAGAAAGATAATTCTGTCTTACTCCTCAACAAATTTCCCTTTTTGTCAATATATTTGAGATCTTCATCCAGAATTATTTTCTTCATCGTTTTTATTTCAAAGAATCCAGATATATACAAGTTGCTTTTTACAAATTCATAATTGCAAAAGTTTCAATGAAAAAATGAAGTTTTACGATATTTAAGCGAATGTTGCTAAAACATTTTAATGACAATCCTGATTTTAGTTAGAACGCATTGTACAATTTAGACCTAATCAATGCATTATTTGCAACGGTATCTGAAAATCTAAAAGGGATTAATAAAATTGGTATTGCTTTTTCAGGTGGTATCGATAGTACCTTGCTTGCAATGATTTGCAAAAATATGGGTATCGATACTACGCTATTTACTGTTGGATTTCCTCATTCCAATGATATAGAATTTTCAAAATCAATATCGCAAAAAATCAAAATCAATCACAAAATTTTAGAAATAGACAAAGATGATTTTGCAATAGTTTCAAAAAAAATTAAGAAAGAAATTTCGTGTAATAATCCATCTCACATAGAAAATTGTATTGCGTTTAATTACATAGCTAAATTAGCGAGTAAGAATGGCACCCCTTTCGTACTAACAGCTAACGGTTTTGATGAACTTTTTTGCGGATACAATAATTTCAGATATATATTTGATAAAGGTAGTGATACCATCAATGCAACTATTGAATCAAAAATCTTGAAAGAACTGGAATTAATAGATGAAATAAAACAGATAGCAATTAGATATCATATCAGTATATTACAACCGTTTCTCTCAAAAGGATTTATTTCTGTCGCAATGATGTTTCCAATTTATGCTAAAATAATTAGCAACGATGATCTTCTAAGAAAGCATATAATTAGAAAGATAGCACTAGCTTTTGACATACCATCAGAAGTGATAATTAGGAGAAAAAAAGCACTTCAATACGGTTCTCTAATCCATCGATATTATAAGAAAATAGATTAACGAACTTTGTAATTTTTGCGTACTTGTTCGGCTTTCTTTATGACATTGTTTATTATTTTTGTTGATGCAGCCAGATGGGAATTTGGATCAAATATTATTCTCAATTCCTTCCTGTCTAAATTGGCTCCGATGAAAGGATCCTGCATTACCACTTCTTTAAAATCTTTGTCACTTGCAAGTGTTTCGAATGCAGAACGTTGTATTTTATCATATGCGCTCATTCGAGGAATCCCTTTCTTAACTAGTGCTTCAAGAATGAATTCTGCAAAAATTCTTCCCCTTGTTTTATTAATATTCTCTAGAATTTTTTGTCTATTTACGTTTAGTCCTTCAATTACCTTTATCATACTACCTACCATTTCATCTAAAAGAATGACCGCCATCGGAATAGTAAATCTCTCATTTGCGGAATTTGAGAGATCTCTTTCGTGCCATAATGAAATATTCTCTTGAGAAATAATTGAAAAGGAACGAAGTATCCTTGCAAGGGATGATATTCTTTCACTCTTAATAGGATTTCTTTTTACTGGAACTGCACTACTGCCCAACTGGCCTTTTTTAAACGGTTCTTCAACCTCACCGATTTCAGTTCTCTGTAAATTTCTTATTTCTGTTGCCATCTTATCTAACGTGCATCCTATTAATGAAATAATAAATTGAACTTCTGCTAATCTCTCTCTGGGAATTACTTGTGTTGCAGCCTCTATAGACCAAAGTCCAAGTGACTTGGACACGTCGTTTTGAACATCCAACGCTTTTGATCCCATTAATGACCCCGTTCCAACTACTCCTAAGGTCTTACATAATAGAAATCTCTTCTTGCCTTCTTCTATTCTATCTATATGGTATGAAAGTTCATTTGCCCATACCGCAAATTTTAGTCCAAAAGATATTATGCTTGCATGTTGTCCATGAGTTCTTCCTACGGAAGGTAACACATTAAATTTTCTTATCTTTTTTATTAGTAGTGAAATTAATTTTAAAATTTTTGGTTCAATTATTTCAAATGCATCCTTTAATTGCATTGAAGTAGATGTATCTATAACATCGTTACTGGTCAATCCATAATGTATCCATGGTTTTGTTGAAGGTGAGCAATGTTCACTAATGGCTTGTACTATCGAAGCTGTGTCATGCTCAGTAATTTTTTCCAGATCCTTAATCCTCTTCATTGTGATTTTGTTTGATCTTGCTATTCTAGAAATTTCTTTTGAGGCATTGAGAGGAATGAGGTTGAACTTGCCCTGTGATAATGCAACCTCTGCTTCGAAGTCAAGTTGATATACAAGTCGAGTTTCCTCATCAAAAATTTTCCTTATTTCAGTACTTCCATATCTCCCAGAATCAATAGGTAAAATTGGCATCTAATTTAGGAATTAATAAACGTAAAATAAATATTATTATTTTTAATATAAAAATTGAAATTAATCTCTACCTAACCTATAATTTCAACAAATTTATAATTTAAATTAAAATATTTTATTCTTATCTTAGAATAATATTTATAGTGGGATATAATACAATGCGAATAATGAATCGTAGTTTAATAGTTGCAAGCTTAGTAGTATCTAGCTTCTTGCTTGTAAGCAGCATTGCTTTGGT
>JAJPIN010000043.1 GCA_021324715.1 Nitrososphaeria archaeon | reverse complement strand
TTTCATCATCATTCATTATTCTATAATTTCCTCTATTAAGACATGTAATGGATTCTTTAATTTCTTTATTGAATCATGATGTTCTTTAGGAACTATAATTATCATCTTGTTTCCCTGTGGACTGTACTTAGCCACAAATTCCATTTTCTTTTTAGCCAAATCTACGGTACGCTTTAGCATACCACGTTTTATAGTTTCTAATATTTAAGGTATACCCATGTGTCCAAATGTATATATACTTAGGGACACTAAAGTATACCTATGACAAAATCGTATCTCAAAACTTGTGACTATTGCAAAGAGAAAATAGAAATGTCAGATAAAGAGGGAAAATGGAATCGATTGGCATCATAATAAACATAGAAAGTTTGATGAACCAAAAATGACCAAATGGACATGTCATATCTGCGGGCAACTGGTTCAGAAATATTCTTTAGTAAATGATCATTTAGAATCACATAAGAAAGAACAAAAACAAGAAATAAGCATCATGATTAAAAATATGAAGAGGAATATAAGATAGTATGAGTGGGGTATGTTACGATTTTGAAAAATGGAGTATCGTGTCATTGGCTAGTGTAGCAATAACTTTGATAACTGGACTTGTTATTTTAGTAGAGAAATAATATGAAGAATAGATTGTTGAATAAACCTCTGGGTGTAGTGATATTAGTAGCGGCAGTTTCATTAGTATTTTCTCCAACATTTGCTAATGCAGAGATTAAGATCACTCCTCCCTCAAATTGGCAAGCAAATCCTGATAATAATTCAACATCATTAATTTGGTTCCAAAATTCTACTAAAAGCGTCATTGGAGTAAAGAAGGCTCCCGACTTCCTCAGCTTTCCATTATTCCTTGCAGGCCCATTTGTGACACAATTTCTTGCGGACAAGGGGGTATTAGAATCCGCTGATCAAATATATTTTGGTAATAGCAATTCTGGCTACAGGTATTTCCTCAATCTTTCTTCTCCATCAAAACTCTTAGATTCTTTCTCTGGTTTACCACAGATAGGCAGTTTTTTAACTACGATACCTGAGGGTTACGATGTTCCTTATAAGGGAATGCTTATTCTAACTCAGAAACAAGGTGACTTATATGCGATAATATTTTTGAGTCCGAAAGAGAACTTTGATTCTGTGATGAAAGAGATACAGACAACGCTTGATTCAATTCAATTCAATTGACCAATTCGATGGCTTTGGCTAGGGGAATAAAAATAACCACAATTGATAATAAGATCCCTTAGCACCAGTGGATAGTAAGTAAATGCGATTTGAAAAAGGCGTATACTATTTAATTACCATCGTAGTAATAATAATAGGAATTACAACTCTTCCATCTAATCCATTGATGGGTGTTGTTGTCATAATTCTTGGGTTTATATGGATTTGGTTTGTGAGAAAAAGCGGTCGAGTTGCCAGAATAAAAAGGAAATAGAAATAACTATCTAATTCGATCGTGTTTCTTTTCTAGCTTCTGTATCTTAGCTTCTAGCATATCTATTCTAGATTTTTCAATTTTTAAAATTTCGACTGTTCTCTGTAGCCTATTAGCTGGGTCTATTGTTAAATTATCAATTCCTTTTTCATACTCCTGCAATAAACTTTTTTCTGAAACTCTTACATAATTGGAATCATTTGCCTTCAAGTTATGGCCTTCCAACAACCATCTTAATTCACTTTTTACATCTGATTTTACTAGTTGAGTAGTAAAGAACTTTCTAAACCCATGTGCAATAGGAATGTCTTTTCTAATAGCACCATGGCCATGCGGTTTCCCTTCTAAGACTTCTTTTTGTCTTATTCCTGCCCGTACAGCAAGATCAATTAACTTCCCTGTTAATGTATTTGCCCTTACTTCCTTACATTTAGAAATGGCAAATGGATCCCTTATGTCAAATTGTTCCCTAATTAGAAAAGAATTTGAATTTAATTTCTCACCATAGCGTTCTCTCATTTTCAAGTAACTGTCAATAGCGATAGTACATTCTGGAGATGTAAAAGTAATATATTCTTCCTTATAACCTTCATAAACTGTTATTTTATAAATTGATGTTACATCAGCTTCAATTTCGACCTTTTCAATATTTCTTAGTCTAAGATCAGGAATCGCTCCGATACGCATACCAGTAGAAGCTAATAATAGGATTACAGTTCGCATCCTTTCATCTGCAATTTCTAATAATCGTTGAATTTCTTCATGTTCATAAGGCCTATCTTTCTTTGATTTTCTAAACTCTGGTAAATATTCCCTAATATGTTTTGTATCCAAAGTTACACGATTCATTCTATAGAACTTGCAAATAGCAGAAACATAGTTGTATATTGCACGAAAACACTTCCCGTTTTTTTTCATGGATGTTATAAAGTCAGTTATATGATCTTCTATCTTTGTGGTGTCTGTCATATTAATGAATTTACTAGATCGTGGAAACTCGAAATATTTTTTTAAACAAGTTGTATATACTATTCTAGTATATTCTGATTTGATAGATTGTCCGAATAGATCCAAATTAATTATCTGTGGGTGTTTTTCCTGCAATTTTTGCTGCAATTTCTATTATATTTGAGCATGCCATACTTATAAAGTGGGTATATGCTCCATTAATATAGTAATTTAATTATATTACTAGAGTACAAATCTAGATATGCAGCTAATACCAAAGTTGGAAATAAAATCTTTAGCTAATATAGTTAACTTTCTAAATGAACAAAGTGTTGGTAGAATTGCATCAATAGACGAACAAGGTTTTCCACAAATAATACCGATGAATTTTGTTTATGTTAAAAATGGTTTAATTGATACCATGACAGATAATAGAAATATTGGTGCAATATACATGCACTCCCATCCATTTGGAGAAAAAATAGAAAATACCAAAAGAAACTCCAAAGTTGGATTTGAAGTTGATTCTTATGTTTGTTTTTTGCCATCATATTATTTTCATCCTACCGATGCTTCACAGGCAGACACATTGTACATTAGCATAGTTATCAAAGGAAATGCTTCTATTGTCCAAGATACAAATGAAAAAGCAATCGCATTAAACGCTTTAATGAATAAATATCAAAAGGAAGGAGGCTTTGAGCCACTATCGCCAAATATGCGTTCAGTTAGAGAGGTTACTGTTTTGAAGGTTGTTCCAGAGCAGATTCGGGGTAAATATAAGATTGGACAACATTGGACAGAGACATATAGACTAAAAATGGCAAGAAATATTATTCAGAGAGAAACAGAAGATAATGCCAGGAGAATATTGAAAATCATGGGAATCGAGAACAAGAATAACGGAGAGCTTAAAGTCCTTAAAGAGCCTGTAATGTAATTAAATTATTTTATTTATTTGTATTAAATAATACGCAATCGAGATCAAATTACTTCCTAAGGTTATAATATCTTTAGCTTATACTACAAATTTCGATAATTTATTAAATGAAAAAATTTATTCTATCATGTTAGAAATAATTAGCTCTCTAATTCAAATTGAATATTTGTATCCACTTTTCATTGGGTAATTCAAAAATATCGAGCTTCATCAACTTATTCCATTCCTTTATTACTTGAAATTTGACTAACCACATGTTGACGGTAAATATATAACTAAAAAAGACTTATAATTACTTGGATGCATTCAGCTGAAAGTGAGGATCCATTTGTTAAGATAGCCAATCTGATAGGTGGAGAGGAATATCATAAAGTTGCAAGGGCTTTGTTGAATACTGAAGATGCTACAGACGAAGAGATAGCAGGCGCTACGGGTATGCGGATTAATATAATTAGGAAGGTATTGTACGACATGTTCGGTAAGGCCTTAATTACTGGCATCAGAGTCAAGGACGAAAAAAAAGGTTGGTTTGTGTATAGATGGAGAGCAAAAAGAGATCAAGCAGAGAATTTTATTGAAAATCAGAAAAAAAAGATTTTAGACAGACTTCAGAAACGATTAGAATATGAAGAATCTTCTGAATTTTACCACTGTGGAAATACAAGTTGTCCAAGAATAAAATTTGATTACGCGATGGAACTATTCTTCAAATGCCCAAACTGTAAAAATTCACTCAATATGGTAAATAATGAGAAGGTTAAAGATGCATTGAGATATAAAATAGAACAGATTTTGTTGGATATTAGTTCAAAGGATGAAGTTTCATCTTAGTTTATAAAATAACACAATTTCATTTTTATTTTGTATTATTGTCTTTGTTAGTTTCATTTTAATCCCATCAGAGATTTTTGTATATCCTTCACCCTCAACCAATGTTTTTGCATTTCTTCCACCTATAATGATAGGTGATATTGTGACAACTAACTCGTTGACAAGGCCTAATTTCAATACAGACCAGTTTATTTCCCCACCACCTTCAACAATTATTTTTTTTAGGCCCATTTTTTCTAATTGTTGGAATAGGTTTCTGATATTCACTTTTCTATTCCCAGAGACCAATACTTGCACCCCCTTGTTTTGCAGTTGTTGGATTTTCTTAAAAGAAGCTTTATGTGTTACTGCAATAATAGTTTGAATTTTCTTTGATGACTCAATAATGCGTGAATCTAATGGAATTCTTGCTTTTGAATCAATTATGATTCTTGTAGGGTTCTTTGCCACTTTGGTTGGGTACCGTACATTTAGCATAGGATTATCCTTCAATACTGTACATATTCCTATCACAATACCATCAACTGTTGATCTTAACTTATGAACTCGCATCAAATCCAGTTTAGAAGAGACTGCCGAGTCGTTCTCTATAGTAGCGATCTTACCATCTATTGATATCGCCGCATTTAGGATAGTATACAATTAGATTACACCTCCGTCCACAAATTTACCATCTATCATGACATTAAGTATCGCGTTTGTATTTACCCTATGCACTATAGAAGTATGAGGGTCATGCATCGGTGAAATATCCAAATTATTTTTGTCGATAAAAATGATATCTGCGGCGTAACCGGCCATTATGGCCCCAGAATTAGTTCCAAGGATTTTTCCGCCATTGACAGTCGCCATTTTTAATATATCTCTTGCAGAAATTGGCTTATCCGACAGTGATCTATTTAGTTTCCAAATGAAATCTAGTTCACGAAACATATCAGGAGAATTAATCATAATGTTATCTGTTCCAATACCAATACGACATCCAAAGTTCAACATCTTTGCTATCTTGGGTATTCCAACCCCTAAGGTACCATTAGCTCTTGGACAAACAACAACTCCAATTTTTTTCTTTGCAACAAGTTTGATATCCGCATCAGACGCGTTTGTTAAATGAACGATAAAATTTGGTATAAGGTTTGTGATTATTCTTTGCACTTCGCTTTTACCAGTAATGGTCATTGATTTTTTTTCCGATTCTGGTGATTCAGAGCTATGAATTCCTATCAAGTATTTTTTTTTCATAGATTTTTTTTGAACTATTTCCCTATACTGGTTTAATGAACCGTCAGTATTTTCATTTGCTCCACTGATACCCAACCCATCTGCGAATTTCAGTATATTACGAATTAGTCTTATAACATTAAGACCAAATTTAGGATTATTGTAAAAATCCCGCGATATATCATAGTAGTGCTCCGGTCTACCTAATACTATACTTTTTATAGATAATCCAGATGTGGCCTCTTTAATTTGATCTATTCCTTGTAGTCCTCCTTCTCTGAAATCTGCAAACACTACAATACCATTTCTCATCATGGATATCGCGGAACTTCTCATAAACTTGATTAGATGTTTTCTATCGCTCTTTTGTAAAATCTTGTTTTTGATACCATGAATTGGATGAATTCTACTCTCAAAAGATGAATCAATACCTATATCCTTACCAATAGAATCGCCTATATGAGTATGAGCATTAACAAATCCAGGGCATGCAAGAATCCCTTCTCCGTCATAGATCGGTCCATCATCTTTTTCTCTGTAATCTCCGCTACCAACACGTTTAATTCTTCCACTTTTAATAATTATGTACCCATTGTCTATGTAATCCAGATTTTCTCCAAAAAGTAGACTGATGTTCTTTACGATTAGATCCATTTTATTTCAAATATGGGCTGTGATATCCCTTGATCTCTTAGATTACGAATTGTATCCAAGGCTTCTGTAGCAGCCTGTACTGCTTTTCTACCAGTAGCCGCTGTCCCAATCCCACAGTTTAATTTGATATTTTGACTTTCGTAGATTTTACTAATTATTAGAGAAATTTTCTCTTTTGTTACTGCATTAGAGATAACCATAAAGTTGTCACCTCCAAGAAAAAAAGTCATGGATTTTTGCTCAACGAATAATTCAATAAGACTAGAAAGCATCTTCATTATTCTTGTTGTAATTTCATATGGGGAAAGGATGTTACTAACTTTAGTAGAATTATCTATATCGAGATGTATAATCTGAGCGAACATTTCTGAAGATAATTTGCTTGAATTATTATACATTGATTGAACTTGATCATTTGCATATATCAGCCTGCTTTTATCTAGTAAATTATTATTTTTACGTGAATGATACGCTGCAATATTTGCATCTAGTGAGGTTGCGCCTATTCCAACAGACATCGATATATTTAGGTCTTTATGCATGTTATTAATTTCCTGTTCAATCGAAAGATGGTCCTCCAAAGATAATCCATTAGTGATTGCAATTAACTCATCAAATCTATTAAAATAAACTATAGCATCCCTTTTAGAGAACAGTTTTTGCAAATCGCAATATAAATTTGATTGAAATATTTGTAATTGCGCTTCTCTATCGCTTCCCAACTTTAGTGTCCATGGACCATAATCTTCTATCTTTATAATGGTGATTTGAATTGTCAATTATATCTATACATTCCCTTTTATATCGTCGAGCGCTCTTAATGTTGTTACCATTTTGTGTGCTGCTTCAACTGCCAATTTTGGAACAGCGATGACTCTGTTCTTTGCCTGTTTTACTGTCATGTCAGGACCGGTAATGCCAAGTGTAACAGGTTTTTGATATTTTAAAGAAATATCGGATAGTAATCTTGCAGTGTTATTAGCTATAACTACGTCATGTCCTGTTTCTCCCTTTATTACAGCACCTAGCGTGACGACTGCATCTATTTGTTCACTTTGAAGAAGTTTTTCAACTATTAAAGGCATATCAAAAGTCCCTGGAACCTGGATTATTTTTTCTACATGGATGTTTAAATTTTTTGCATGATTTTTGGCAGTGTTTAGCATTTTATTAGTAATCCCTTGGTTAAATTCAGCTACGACTATAGCTAGCCTTATTTTTCTCAAATTATACTCAATTCACATAAATTTGTTTTATCTGAAGAGATTCAACTAGTGGAATTTTATATCTTGCGGAATATTCTACTGCTTTCTTAACCGTTAAGGCCCCACCTGTATCTGAATCTAACATTTCACAAATAACGACTGTTGGAATTAAATTTGCCAGTTTCATTAGCTGGACAGATAGTTCGGTATGGCCTGATCTCTCTTTTAACAATTTCTTTGCAGCAATTAATATTGGTACGTGGCCAGGAGACCGGAATTTCTTAAAAAATTCAGATATTCCAAAATTATCTATGTCAGAGCATACTTCGGCCATCTTTGTAATCGTAAGTGCTCTATCTCTATCAGTTATTCCTGTAAAAGTATCAACATGGTTGACAGTAATTGAAAATGAGGGTCGGTCACCATATGGGGCAATTGAAGTTACCATTTTTGAGAATGCAGGATTATTTTTGGAAGCATCTAATAGCAAATCATGCATAAATATTAAGTTCAACTTTGACGCAATTTCACCGGATATAGCTAGGCAAATGAGACCACCGGCATCATTCCGCATAGTCGCTATATCGTGTGGATTGATAAACTGAGCGGCCTTGACCATATCAACCTCGTTTTCTCTAGATTCACTATCGTGAATTAAGATAAACTTACCATTGCTTAGGGCGCTCACTGCGTCTTGAACTAATGACACGTGCTCTAAAGCGTAAAGTACTATTATATAGTTTACTGAATTCCTGGTAATTACAAATAATGTGGTAGAAATTTTGCTACATATTTGCTTAGAATATCAATCTCAATGTTAACTTTATCGCCTTTATGTTTAGTTTTGAACGTAGTAACATCCAAAGTATGAGGAACCAGAGCTATTGAAAATTTATTCTTCCAAACATCGACAATGGTAAAACTTATGCCGTCTAAAGCAACGGAGCCTTTCGGTACCAGAAATTTTGTAACGTCTTTACTCACCTCTATCATTATTTTTGTTTCAGTAGGTATTTTTACAATATCCTTAATTCTTCCTACGTCATCAATATGGCCCAAAACCATATGTCCTTCGATCCTGTCGCTTATCTTTAGACTTCTCTCCAAATTGACGTGCTCTCCAACTTTTAGCATACCTAAAGATGTTCTTTTCATGGTTTCTTTTACTACCTCAAAAAATGCTGTAGATTTTACAATCTTTGTTGCTGTAAGACATGTACCATTGACACTTACACTCGCCCCTACTTGCAAGCCTTTACTTAGATTTCCTAGATCAATGCTTATAGTATTATCTGCTGTCCTTTTTGTATCCTTTATTTTGACTATTGATTTGACAATTCCTGTACCTTCTACGATACCAGTAAACAAAGTATCAATCAAGAATTCCGTACGTAATAAAAATATTTCACCAACTAGAGCACTACTAGTGCGGCCACAGAGAATATAACTTGATAATTTTTGATTATTTGATGATCTAACTAACAAGTGAGCATACTAGTACAATTAGTAATTCGTATTCTATTGATTATCTGCATCTTTAATTTTTATTTAATATAATGAAAATCCCATATTTCAGTCCCACTTTCAGTCTATTCTACACACTAGAGAAATACTGAAATGCAGTTTTATTGATAAATGTGAGAAGACTTACCCCTAAAGTGATCACTGCTAATGGTATCATCATTTTTAGCAGTGAGATTAGATTGATTTAATCATTTAGTAATCTTACCTACTTCTTTGTCATATAGTTTTACTAAATCTGATATAGTAATTATTCCAATGACTTTGTTATCATCATTTGATAACACGGGCATTTCTTAGGTCATTTGACGAAAGTCTTACAAGGGTGTTGTGAAGTGAATTTGAATTGTAGGCAAAATACGATTCTTTTATCATAATACTTTCCAGGTTAAAGGACTTTCGATATTCTTCTGGAAATTCAAATAGATTATGTCTGTATATAACACCATGAAGTACATAATCATGATCAACAACCAGAATCATTTTACTATTATTTCGGGTCATTAATTGGAGAGTTTACTCGATCGATACGTCTTTTGATAATTTATTGTTAGCTACTCTCATCGCATCCTTTACATATAGATCGCCTAGTATTGGTGATTAAAATTCCATTCTGTGGGCAGGTGATTCAGACCTACTTAATACCTGACTTTTGAATATTGAATTGTGCTGTCCGGACATGATAAGTAAAATCTAAATTCCATTTCATACCTCTTATCGTTCCTATTATAGAGACTATTTGAGAGTAGCAAGGAATATCGGTATTCACGGTTAAAACTGATTTACAAATAATTTTCGTTGCTTTATAACTGTTGTACTAAATGAGTGAAGATAAATAATAATCGTTGTTCTAAAATTTCAAATTGCCATATTTTCATTTTTGAACAGTAAATCATTGGAATTCTAAAAGAATTTAGATATTTCCCCGCGTAAAATTAAAAGGCGTTTTATTTCATTTTTTGATGTTCAAAGTGCTCATTGAACTTTGTTAACTTAAGTTAATTAACCAAATCGTTAGTATAAAAAGTGAAATTGAAGTCGAGGTTTATTAATTCCATAGGAGGGACTGTTTGAAGATTGGATTCTATTAATAATCATAAAGCGAATTACGAGAACGTAGTAATTGATACTATTTCATCTATTAAGGGAATAACATTTAATCGTGCCTGGGATTGAAATTGTTTAAGAAAATAATATTTATCAATTCTCCAGATGAAGTTTCTATTCATAACGTAGAAGAGCCAAACCAGAATATAAATACTAGAGTTCATTGTACCGTTGATTATGGGAAAGCCCCGAAGTGAAAAGCGAGATATGACAACAAGTAGCACCGATATTTTGAGTCTGGTGGACGGTTTTATTGAACAAATATCAAAAATTAGAACCGTCTTAAAAGGTGTCTCCATTTCAGCTTTGATATTGGCTCCGATTGCAATTGCATTATCAATATTTTTATTAACTCACCCATCATTCTTTACCATTCTTGAAAATGAGGATGAATTTGGACTTGCTTTGATAATATTACTTGGATTAGTAATAGCTATCTCTTCAATCTGGATATTTGCTGGACTTAGGCAATATCGGATGGTTAGTACTTGGAACAAAAGGTACGACAATTATATGATCGATAAAGAGGAAATACATAGGGCTATAGCGTCAGAGTTCGGTTTCACAGAAGACTCCGAGGATTAATTCTTGATTTAGAGCAGTCTTATTGATCCATTAAATTTGGATTAAAGTACACCTAACTAGAATTCATCTCAATTGATCTCGGGAATAGTTTTTCGTAGGGTTCTATTATACCTCTGCAAAATTCTAATCCCTTTTGGGTTGCACTATAAACAGTTACAGTTCTTTTTCCTAAACTTTTTTCTGTCTTAATTATCAAACCGTTGAGCTCCATTTTGTCAAATATCGATCTATGCTTCTTTAAGTTTAGTCCACAAAAACTAACCAAGGCAGTTTGATTAAGCTGACCATATTCGACAAGTTTCATGATTATGTCACGAATTATGTAAATTCTATCTCTGTGTGATTGTGAACTAGACACTAAGTTAGGTTGGAGCTGCTCAGTATATAGGTTATATTCTAATAATATAATCACCAAATCCTAATTAGACTTTGGATTAGTTAAACATCATATGCAATGAAAGGCTATGACACAAGGTCCAGTATCAATTTTAGCTCACTAATTTCTGATCGGATTACTTCTTGATCACTGTTATCCTTAGCATAACCAATTAACTTTTCACAAGCAATCAATTGGTTGAACAAAATATCTTTTTTGCCCAAATACATAATAGAATCGGGACTCTCAACCGTATAAATGACCTTCCCAGTAGAGGTATTTGATTTACAAGTTTTTGCAATCATTAGACATTCAGAAGAATTAACCAACTTTGGTCAACCTCTCTTCAAAATTAGATTTGTTCCTGTTTTTATTTTTTTTAGTCATTAGTAGATTTAGGATATATGCATTAATAAGCGTCGATTAACCTTGTTACTTCTGAATATTAGTATATTACATGTGCTTTGGACAATGAGGTTCACTTTGAATTTCATTTTTTATTCAATGTCCGTATGCAGATTGGAATGGGTTGTTGTGAGATATTAAACAAATTATCCACTATATGTATAAAATACAGTCGCAGATAGATTTATTGGAGATTCGATAGGTAGTAACGCTTTAATTGTGAAATAATCTTATTTTTCTGCTGCGCTAATGACGGCCTTTGCTTGTTTATAATGTACCGCATCAATCATTTTACCTTCTAATAATTTTGCACCCCTCACGTTTCCCTTTTCAAATGTATCTTGTAATGCAGCTAATACTTTCTTTGCCCATTCTATTTGCTTCTTTGTAGGTCTAAAAATATCATGAACGGGATTTATGTGAGAAGGGTGAATCAACGTTTTACCTGAATAACCCAGTTTTTTTGCAATTGCCGAGTCTTTAATCAAACCATCAATATCGTTTACATTTTGCCATATGCCATCCAAGGCGTCAATGCCAGCAGCTCTTGCATCCACAGGAATTTTTGACCGGGCATAATTGTAGCTTACAAAATCATCGTATTCAACATCAATATTCATGTCATATAAATAATCGAAGACACCAAAAACTAGCGCTGTAACATTTTTGTGGGATGAGGCAATCGAATTAGCATTTACTACTCCTTTTGCAGTTTCTATAGATGGTATTATTCGAATTCCTGAGGTTAATTTCCGTTTAGAGACAATCGCATCAATTTTGTGAATAATTTGAGTTACCTCTTCACTATTACCAATCTTTGGTAGAACGATACCGTCCAATCCATTCATTACTATCCGCTCGAGGTCTCCATCAACCAAACCAGAATCAAATGAATTGATTCTGACATAAATGAATGAATCATTTTCTCCTTGTCTAGATGCTAGATACCTTGCAACCAAATTTCTAGCAGCTTCTTTTTCATTAGAAGGTACAGAATCTTCTAAATCAAAGCATAGTATGTCTGCTTGAAGTTTAATTGATTTCTTTAAAAATCTCTCATTATTTCCAGGAATAAACAATAAACTCCTGAACATTTACAAACTAAAAAATGAAAGGTTAAAGCTTCTGAGGCGTTGTTACAATCTTGCCTATCTGCTCTCCATTAGCCATCATGGTGTGTCCTTTTGCCATTTCCGAGAAAGGAAGGACTGTACTAATCAATGGTTTTATCTTGCCCATAGCAGTCCAGTATATTACTTGTTCTAGTTCTGCTTTATTCCCCTGAGTTGAACCAAGTAGATTGGTCCCTTTGAAGAACAAGTATCTAAGATCGATAGTTGAATCATATCCAGTAGTTGCTCCGGTAGCTACCAAGGTTCCTCCCATCTTAAGGAGACTAACTTCTTGTGGAAAAGTTGACTTTCCAATATGTTCAAAAACTACATCCACGCCTTGCTTTTTAGTTACTTCTCTTACTTTTTTATACCAATCTGCTTCTCTATGATTTACAACATGATCGGCACCTAGTTCAGTACATTTATCCATCTTTTCTTTATTACCAGCTGTCGCAATTACGCTGCAACCATATAGCTTCGCTATCTGAATTCCTGCCATTCCTACACCACTTGTTCCTCCCATTACAAGGACTGATTGTCCGGGTTTTATCTTGGCTCTTCCTACAAGCATATGCCAAGCTGTCATACCAACCATTGACACTGCTGCTGCTTCATCAAACGACACGGAATCAGGTATTTTGGCAACATTTACCTCTGGCAAATGGGTATATTGACAGAAACCGCCCCAGAGAGGACCAGTTTGAAAACCCCAAATGAGCCGTTCATTGCAATCATATTCTCTTCCGGATGTACACATATCGCATACCCTACAGCTCATATTAGAATGAGAAACCACTCTATCACCAACTTTCAATTTTGTAACTTCGTCACCAGCCTCAACCACAGTGCCGGCAACATCACTCCCTGAGATATGCGGAAGTGGCACCTTGACTGGATCTCCCCAAATTGCCCAAAGATCATTGTAGTTGTACGCTGCGGCATCAACTTTTATCATAACTTCATTAGGTTTGATTTTGGGGGTGTCGACATCGTCTATCTTCACCACTTTCAAAGGATCTTGACTATATTCTCTAAATACTGCTGCTTTCATGAATTTTTTGAAAAGTTCTTAGACTAATATAGTTATTTGTCACAGCAGTAGACAATTTGTACTAAAATAACCGTGAGTTAGTGGGTATCAGGCACTAATGCACATGTTAGAATCTAATTGTGGCCTTGCTTTTGGGAAATAATAATAAAACTGCTGTTACTTTAGCTAGTTTCACAGTAATTTTAGCTCTAGCGGCTATTGAAGTTTGTAGTTGGCCGATTTTTTAAGTCAGCTGGTTATATTTCAAAAATAGAAAGTCGGTACATCGGAATTTTCTCGTTGAATGTGCAATGTGGGATTTGTCAGCGACAGAATAACGAAGTAGCGCATTTTATAGATCTATTTTCTAAGTAAGGTTTGGTACCGACATTTTCATGACTCTCATCCTTAATAATAATGCAAGTGCTATCGACACGATTGAAAGTAGTACAGCGGTGAGGAAAATCATATCAAATGATACCAATGATGGAAATGTTTGCACAATTCCCAGGATATATAATGCAGATTGGTGTGTTTGCATATACATTCCTGCAACAGCAGGTCCTATTGAACTTCCAACAATTCTGATAAGCATAGTTGTACCAAGGGATATACCTATAAACTCTTTTGGTGTTGTAAGTATTATAACATTCATAGCTCCAACACTAGTTAAGGACAATCCAACAGAGAGGAGCGCAAGGTTTGCGGATATCAAGGATTCACTCGAATGGAATGTCAATAAACTAAAGAAGCTGATAGCGGTAACTATAGAACCACCTATTATTGCCTTTAGTGATCCTAACTTCGATATTATGAAACCTGAAGAAGCTCCAAAAACTAATAGTACTACAGCAAATGGTAACTGCACATGTCCCGCTTTAATTGCATCTTCTCCAAAACCTAGAGGTTCTGGATTTCTTACTAAAATTGGTATAGTTTGAAAAACCATGAACATCGATAATCCAACAATCATGATGATTAAATTTGCAGGTAAAATGGCTTTGTTTAACATCAATTTAAAGTCAACCAATGGATATTTTGTACGGTTTTCGGTAATTATGAATAGTATAAACGAAATTGATCCTGCTACAATATACAATACAACTTGTTCTGAAAAGTAAGTAGTGTTACCGCTAGAGTTGCTACCGGCAAAGCCAGTTTCCATGTAAGTAAAAGCTAATAGAAACGAAGTTACAGCTATAGCAAGCGTTATTGCACCTTTTATATCAATTCGCCTTGCAGGCGATTCAGTCCTAATATTATTGGTTACTGTGGAGCGATAAGTTCCAATTACCTGATTAGACTGTTCTTCATCCTGGTAGAGTGCGCTTTCTTTATCTACGTTAATAAACCGTCGTATTACTACCAGAAGGGTAATTGCGACGGGTATTATTGTAAAGAATGTGAACTGCCATCCATAGTCTTCAATTATTGTTCCCCCAACTAACAAACCTATTACTGCACCAGATGCAAACATAGAAGTGATAACACCCTGACCTATGGATATTTTCTCTCTTGGGAATTGGTCTCTTACTATTCCAAAAGCAATTGGAAACATTGACAAACCCACTCCTTGTATTGCCCTTGCGATTATCATGAAAAATAGATTTGTTGCAAGCCCTGCAGTTGAAACACCGACCACATAAATTACCATAATAATAAGCAGTATCTTCTTCTTTCCATAGATATCTGATAATTTACCAGCAATAGGGGTCATAACTGCACCTGATATTAAGTATGCTGTAAGAATCCAGGATGACATACTATACGAGACGTCAAAGTTTTTAATAAGGTCTGGAATGGCTGGTATTAACATCGTTTCTGCGTACATTACCATAGTAGCGACACAACTTAGAATTGCAAGAGTTTTCCATGCCTTGATAGGAATCCTAACAGATGAAGAAGGTAGATTATGATACTCAGAATGGAACATGTCTCTCCTTTTTTCAACGTTATTATTTTCTGATGATGACGATCCCATTTTATTACTACATCACTCCTTCCATAGGGTTTACTTTCTCTTCACATTCCTGTTAGATGAGGGAATTGATATATCAACAGAGGAAGCATCACTGGTGTCACAGCCAAGATTAAAGTGCGTATTAAGATTGTTACAGATCTTTTCCAAACAGTTACGCATAATTGTTATGTGCTTTTCAGAAACGTCTTTCACAGAAATTTCTCTAATTTTTGTTGCACATTCGATCATTTGCTCCCATATGGCGTCGGCTTTGTCTGTACGGTATATCCTATTGTTTCGCCTATCGGATTTATCCGCTTGTCTTACTACGAGTCCTTCTTTTTCCATTTTATCGATAATTGGAATAATTGTTGCTGCTTCGAGTTCGAGTTTATTAGCAATTTCCTTTTGGGTAATACCATCTTGGATCGACAATATTACCAATATCTTCCACTGACCAAAACTGACCCCTACCTTTCCACGTAATTCAGAATCTAGGGCCTTGACAAAAACCTTGGCGGTTCTGTTAACTATAAATCCGATACTGTTCCGATAATCATAGGTTTGCATTACCGATATATCCTAATTATTAGTATACTAATTATTTGTATATAAATATTTATCTTGCTTTTACACATTTCAAATACAATTGAATTTCAATTCAAAATGGATTACATAGACAAGTATATCACATGCCAGTTGAGCCTAAAAACAATTTTCTGAGGACAAGCAGGACTCAGCTGAGGTACATTTTTCCAACAGCTGTTGACTTAATTATTAAACCTAATTTTCGACTAGCAGGAAGCTCGAGTCAAACACGATTTATTTTAAACTGTTTTTTCGGTTGTTGTAGATTAACCAGTAGCTGCTTAAGTTCTTCGTCACTTAAGGCTCTGTTCAATTTTCCTGTTGAAGCCGATGATATAAGATAATTTTCTACCGCAAGTGCAAGGTCCGGTTTAACCATCCTTACGTTCGTGAGTCTTTGTCTTGCTTCCTGATCCAACAAAACCATTAATACTTTTTGTCTCATCATTGCTTCTGCTTCGCGTTTTCTTGCCTCTTCGGCGTTATTATCTGATGGTGAAACAGACATGTTCTAATCACTATTCACTATTAATTATTATTTAGCCATATCTTGCTATTTCTGGCCTTGAATTAACAATTTCCTTGTAAATTTCAGTGGCTAGTCTATCAACTTTTTTCATTCCTTCGTCAGAAATAGTTCTACCTTTATTCTTTTTTGCTATATAACCAGCAGTTTCTAGTTGCTGTAGGGCCCTTCTTACTATTGCACCGCCAGCTCTTTTATGATGAGCAACATTATAACCAATCTGTTTTTTACCGCCATACTCACTTCTAAGATTAGAGATACCAATCGGACCATTAATGTACACTTTCCTTAACAATGAGGCACATCGCATGTACCACCAATCTTTATTTTGGGGAATTTTTTCAACATGGCAACCTGTCTTAACGAATTGAGACCATTGAGGAACCTCAATTTTTTTATCCTTTTTCAAATTTTCTGCCAAATGAGTAATTAATACATCTGCAGGAATATCATAAGCCTTAGCCATAATATTCTATAACTTTCTTGGAAATTCCCTTATAAATCATTTTATTGAACTAAGTTGGTTCTAACAAATTTTTGACAATAAAGGTCATGGATCATCCAATTTTCAACGTGAGGGCAGGAATAAACCCCAGCAGAATCTAGATGGTCGGATTAAACGCGATCATTGAATTAGAGCAAATTTCGATTCTTCCAAATAGTAAAGAGGTAAAGTAAAGTATAGATTGTTACATTCAATAAAAGTGGACTTGATAATATTTCTAGATTGAAATTAGCTTTCTATAGACATGATTGCATTTCATGCAGGTAATTCTAATACATTTTACCTTGGTTCTTCCTGTTCTTACTCTGGAATTAACTCCAGGAACAATAAATTCCTTACATTTTCTACAAAATAGCTGGCGTATGGAATATGGCATTCGTATTCTAACACGCATTGCAATTTTTAGGGCCATATTTGCATAAGATTGTGACAATTTTTCATTATCATTTATTTCTCTCAATGCGTTATTGATCAATATTTCTATTCTTTCAATTGCTATCATTTCTATAATCTTCTTATTCATTAAAGATCATTTTACCAGTTGTTCTATTCTAATATATTAAAATGCTATGAAATAAATGTCATATTTCCTAGTGAATTAGCTGTAAGTTTGATTGTATTCTCTAGTGATTGCTGAAGCAGCATTAGAATTGGTACCTGAAATTCTTAGTAATCATCCCTCTGTAAAGAATCATTGTCAAAGAACTGGTAGACATCCAAATGAGATTCTCTTAGACATTAGCTATCATCATAAAGCCATGGTTGAACAAAATATCGAACAATGGTGGAAACGTGGTAGACCAGATATAGTGCATTTCGATCTTATTGAAGCACTTTCGACTCCATTATTTAAGCAGAAAAAATTGCAGGTTTATGTATCCACGTTTGATAATAAATTAATATTATTAAATCAAGAACTGAGAATACCAAAAAATTATTTTAGGTTCGAAAGACTGATGGCTGGCATCTTTAACAATCCCAAAAAGAAGAAAACACCGAATTTAATAGAATTGAGAGAGGGTGTTGACTTTAGTGATTTGATAGATAAAATTATTAGACCAGATCTAGTTCTTGGACTATCAGTTAAGGGAACCCAGACTAAAATATGCGATATTTTACGGAAACATGTTGTAGATAGTTCCAAAAAGTATTGTTTTGTGGTCGGAGGGTTTCAAAGAGGAAATTTTTCAGAAGCAGTAAGTAGAGCATGCGACAGTGTATATTCTATAAGTCCCTATAGCTTAGAATCTCACGTCGTAATTGCAAGAGTTCTATATGATTGTGAAAACTATGGTTATTGAAATATAGCATCAATCATGAATGCAATGAACAGAGCAGTCAAATAGGGACTCGAGATTTTGAAAAGCAGCCACGAAGCTTTCTCATTGGGCCTAACCAATAGCCGTAATGAGGCGACTATCATAATTATTCCTCCTACTATGGCAGTCGCAAAGTAGATCAAGCCAAATTGATTCAAGAAAAAGGGTATAATACTAAACGCAACCATTAGAAGCGTTGTACCTGCTATCACTTGCACAGATCTTTTTTCACCGGCAACAACTGGGAGCATTGGCACCCCAGCTTTCGTATAGTCTTTTTTTACATGCAAGGCCAAACTCCAAATATGGGTTGGAATCCACAGGAAAACTAAACCAGCCATTATTAAGCCTACCTCTATGTTCTCTGTTGTAACTGCCACGTATCCTATTAGTGCAGGTACCGCACCAGAGAAGCCTCCAAGTATAATATTCGTTTGACTCTTTCTCTTCAACCATTTGCTGTATACAATAATGTTATCGAAAAGACCAAAGGCCATGAGTCCAAACGTCAAGTAGTTAATTGACCAAGCGCAGAATAGGGATATGGCCGCTAGAAGTAATCCAAAAATGAGTGCATTCTTGGGGGCAATCCTGCCAGAAGGTATTGGGCGAGCTTTTGTCCTATCCATTATGGCGTCTATATCTCGATCATTGTACCCGGTTAAGGCGTCTGCTGCTGCAGATCCCGCAACTATACCTACAAGGAGATAGATCCATTGGACCGGTGAGAGAAAGTTATCAGTCAAATAGGATGCAGTTACAGCTGAACCAAATGTAGTAAATACTAAGAGGTACCAAATTTTTGGCTTAGTAAGTTCATAATAATTTTTAAGCCGATCTGTGACAGTTACTTCTTGAATCAATAATTTGTACCCCGTCAGATTTATGGTTAGAGGCAATATGAATGATCAATTATTTAAACATGAATTAGCAGGTAATTTACTATCTAGATATTTCATTAGGACTGCGGCTTTATGAATATAGAATATGATAAGCAAATTGGATTATTTTGCCTATTGAAAATTTCATGACACCTCATAGAGTATCAACTTGTCCGGAACGAGTGCTAGAATCATCATCGGCATACTTCAAATTAGCTGTGTTCATTTTTTCTAAAACTTTAAAAGAGGCATGATAAAACGTATGGTATTCTATTTAGGTGATATGTGGGTTGGAATCAATTCAAGCAACAGCTGGCGGAATGCCAGTTTTGATTTTAAAAGAAGGAACAAGAGAGAGTAAAGGTAAAGAAGCACAACGAAATAACTTTGTAGCTGCAAAACTTATTGCAGAAATGGTAAAGACTTGTCTAGGTCCTAGAGGCATGGATAAAATGCTCGTAGATACACTTGGCGATGTTACAATTACAAACGATGGTGCTACTATTCTCAAAGAAATGGATGTTCAACATCCTGCAGCAAAAATGATGGTTGAGGTAGCGAAATCTGTAGATAACGAAGTAGGAGATGGTACGACATCATCAGTTGTTTTTGCCGGGGCGTTGCTGGAGAAAGCAGAGGAGTTAGTAAATAAGGACGTACATCCATCCGTCATAGTAGATGGTTATACAGCAGCTGCGGAAAAAGCTCTTGAATTTTTAGAAAAAATAGGCATTAAAATAGATGTTAACGATAGAAATGTCTTGACAAACGTTGCAAGGACGAGCATGTATTCAAAACTTGTATCTGATGATAGTCCTACTTTAGCTAAAATGGTAGTTGATGCAGCAAAGCAAGTTGCTGAAAGCGTCAATGACGGTAAGAAATTAAGAATAGATTTGGATAATATAAAAGTAGAAAAGAAACCAGGAAATTCTATAAGAGACAGTAAATTAGTTAAGGGAATAGTTCTAGATAAGGAAGTTGTTCATGCTGGCATGCCAAAAAAGATAGAAAAGGCAAAAATTGCTCTTATAAACTCGGCGCTGGAAATAGAGAAAACAGAGATGAGCGCTGAGATTAGAATTAACGATCCTCAACAAATGCAAATGTTCCTTGAAGAAGAAAATAGGATGTTGAAAGCAATGGTTGATAAGATCAAAGAAGTGGGCGCGAACGTTGCATTGTGTCAAAAGGGTATTGATGATTTGGCACAACATTATTTGGCAAAAGAGGGCATTCTAGCTGTCAGACGAGTCAAAGAAAGCGATATGTCAAAGCTATCCAAAGCAACCGGTGCAAGGATTGTAAATAATTTAGATGATTTTACTTCTAAAGATTTAGGTTCAGCTGATCTTGTAGAGGAGAGAAAAGTTGAAACGGATAAGTGGGTCTTCATTGAGGGATGCAAGAATCCAAAAGCCGTTTCAATTTTAATTCGAGGAGGATCTCAAAGGGTTGTCGACGAAGCTGATAGATCAATTCACGATGCATTAATGGTAGTGAAGGACGTTTTAGAAAACCCGGTTGTAGTTGCAGGTGGTGGAGCACCAGAGGCCTTTGTGGCCAATGAATTGCGACAGTGGTCTGGTAATATGGAAGGTAGGGCCCAGTTGGCCGTTCTAAAGTTTGCAGACGCCTTAGATACCATTCCTCTAGCATTAGCGGTAAATGCAGGTATGGATCCAATCGACACCATGACTACACTTAGAGCTAAACAGAGTAAGGGTTCAAAATGGACAGGAATTGATGTTATTAATACTGTTGTTACTGATATGCACAAGCTGAATGTTATAGAACCTCTAGCAGTTAAACAACAGATAATAAAATCCGCAACAGAAGCCGCGAACATGATTTTGAGAATTGATGATGTAATAGCTTCAAGTAAATCCAAGATGCCTGCTGGTCCACCTGGCGGCATGGGCGGCATGGGCGGCATGGGCGGCATGGGCGGCATGGGCGGCATGGGCGGCATGGATATGGAGTAACTTCATTTTATTTCATATCAAATTCTTACAAAACGCATAAAGTAACATCTCCTTTTTTTGAATATTGAAACGTTTTAAATAAAATCATAGATATCTAATAATTTTAGTGAATGTTCGAAAAACTAAAACGGCTTGATTTCGAAGGTAATATAGTTGTACTTCCTGATTTTTTTTTAGACAGGTTTATTAAAATAAATTCTAAAGATGATCTCTTTAGGATGATTAATAGCAAAACAACGATTGGAGGCGGAAGTATAAGGGGAGTAAATACTTTTGATGTTAAGGGTGGAAATGCAGTTAATGTTGCTTACTGCTTGGCTAAAATGGGACTATCCGTTACATTATTTACCGTTGCGGATAACATTGGATCATCAATACTTCATACAATCTTCTCAAGATTTGGAAGAAGAATTAACCTTATAATAAAAAATGGCAAACATGGGACTACTACGTCATTTGAGTTTCATGACAACGGAGAATCATATGCAAATGTGATGATAAGTGACGTAGGTGACAATAAGAATTTTGGTCCTGAATTGATTAGCCTCCCTAGTGATTTTGAGATAATAAAGTCCGCTAAAAGTATAGTTCTGACAAATTGGGGAAGCAACATTAAGGGGACCGATCTAGCTTACCATCTTTTTACAAATTCTCCTAAATCTTTTCATTTCTTGGATCCTGCGGATATAGAAACGAGAAAGGAAGAATTTAGAGATACATTGAAAAAATTAAGCTATACAATAGACGTATTAAGCATTAATCAGAATGAATGTACTTCCCTTTTAAAAGCATGCAATCTCGAGTCCCGATTATCTCTGGATTTAAATCATATTGAAAATGTAAAAGTAGCTGTGAAAACATTGTCAGCCGAATTTGGACTAAAAATCGATCTTCATACTAGGATTGGTGTTGCATGGTCTGATGGAAAGGAAGTCATATTTGTTAATTCCTTCGATACTGTACCAAAGAAACTAACAGGATCTGGCGATTGTTGGGACTCTGCAGATCTTGTGGGATATTTTGTGGGTCTTGATACAACTGAAAGGTTATTATTTTCAAACGCGTATGCGTCATTATATATTGGAAAAATAGAATTCGAACCTCCTACTATAGCAGAAGCGATAGATTTCATCCATACACAGTATCAGTAAATTATTGTGGTTCGATAGTAGCTGGTGGTTTGCTTGATATGGTATAAGTAACCCAAGTTACACCATTAATTTCATTAGTTATTCTATTACTAATTTTGGATAGTAAATCAAAGGGTATTCTTGACCAGTCAGCCGTCATCGCATCCAAAGATTCCACGATCCTTACTGTTACTATATGACCATATACTCTTTCATCACCAAGTACACCGACTGCAAGGTCATCACCAACAGCTGCATATGCCTGCCATACCTTATTATACCAACCTGATGTCATTAATTCATTTTCAACAATATTACTTGCTTGTCTAACAATTCTAATTTTTTCATCGGTGACTTCACCAATAATTCGAACTGCTAATCCTGGGCCTGGAAAGGGATGTCTTTTTATGATTTCATCTGGGATTTCTAAAAGAGCCGCAATTTGTCTTACTTCGTCCTTATACAAACTCCTAAAAGGTTCTAACACCTTCAGATTGAGCCATTCAGGTAAACCCCCAACATTATGGTGCGTCTTGATGACGGCGGCTGGGCCTTTAGAAAGGCCGCTTTCAATTACGTCTGGATACAGGGTACCTTGGGCTAGCCATTGAAACGGGCCGTAGTCTCTTGTTACCTCCACAAATACTTGAGCGAATTCTTCCCCGATGATCTTTCTCTTCTGTTCTGGATCGCTTATGCCTTTTAAATTGGACAAAAATCGTTCCTCTGCATTAATTTTAACGGTGTTAATACCCAGATATTTGTTTATTAATTCATGAACCTGTATTTCCTCATTTAATCTTAATAATCCGTTATTGACAAAAACACACGTCAAATTCTTACCTATTGCCTTATTTAGTAATACAGCCAGAGTTGTTGAATCGATTCCACCACTAATGGCACATAGTACTCTACTATCCCCGACTTTATTTTTGATATCTTTGATAGAAAAGTCAATAAAACTTTGCATTGACCAATCGGGTTTTGCCTTACTAATTGTTTGGGAAAAGTTTCTCAGAATTCTATTTCCTTCTTCAGTATGCGATACTTCTGGATGGAATTGGATTCCATAAAATTTTCTAACTCGATTTGCTATCGCGGCAGAGTCTGAATTTTCCGTATGAGCTAAAATCTCAAAATCATTGGGAATTATTTCAGCTGCATCGGCGTGGCTCATCCAACATTTTATCTTCTTATTAATCCCTTTAAATAAATCCGAATTATTGTCAATTACCAAATCGGAATAACCATATTCTCTGTTATCAAAACGTTTTATTTTTCCGTTGAAATGATCGACAATAAGTTGATGACCGTAACAAATTCCTAGGACAGGAATTCCCATTTTAAAAATTTCGATATCTGGCTTCGGAGAACCTTTTTGATATACACTAGATGGACCACCCGATAATACTATACCTTTTGGTTGTAATTTTTTAATCAAGCTTGCAGGAGAATTAAATGGTAAAAGTTCACAATATACGTTGGACTCACGAATCCGTCTACAAATTAGATGGCTGTATTGTGATCCAAAATCAAGTACTACGATTTTATCCATATCTGCGTTAATTTCCTTTTTCTAGCATTCTTGTAAGTACCCATGTTGCCGTATTAAAAATTTCATTAAGCCGTTCTCTTTCTCTATAATTTGAAACCGTAATGCTTCTAATGTCTCCATGTTCATCTGTATCTACTTTATATTCTATGATTTGACTCTCATTAATTTCACCTTTTTGAAACTTTTCTCTATCTTTCGTCTTCATGCCTTCCAAAATACGATTTATGAAAAAGGACTTGAACGGAGGTGTATTAATATTTAAAATGATGTCATTTGAAAGTTGTATGGTAACGTAAGTTGAATTGTATACTGCACTCGATATCAGAAGATCATCTTTTGCGCGCTTTATGGGCCTAATTTCCATTTCCTGATTATCGTTACGGGTATTATCGGTACTTGTTAACTTCGTAGCTGGATTAGAACCATGCTCTGTATTAGTAATCCTTTTTTCGTTTACCAATTGGAATTCTGGAACAATTTTCTCCTTTAAATTAGTAGCAGAAGATTCTAGATTTGAAGCGGTTATGAAGCTTACCTTTTTTAAAATGGAATCCACAATAAAAAGTGTTTGGCGAAGTTTGTCCAGTTCCTCTTTTTTGTTGGTAACCTCTTTCATCAACCATTCACGTACTTCTGCTGCCCGTCGAATATCATCCTCCGAAAAACTTGACATGTCATGATTCAATAAATCAAAAAGATATAATAATTTTTCACATCAATTAATTATGTAAAATTGCTTTATTTTTGCTAATTTTATGGTATACGTTAAATGAGAATTTCATGGT
>JAJPIN010000048.1 GCA_021324715.1 Nitrososphaeria archaeon | reverse complement strand
GGGGAAGAGGCAAGAAAGATTAATCACCAGATCCATTTGAAGTATGTGACAGAGGAGGGACTAAATGATCCAAGCGTTTCATCGTATTTATCCAAAGGCGATGACGTAACTGTGAGAATTCAAATGCAACATATAGTTAATTGGAATCTAGCAGCTTCTAAGGCGGGGAGAGCACTTAGAGTAAAAGGTCGGTCTCGACAACTAGATGCATAAAAAACGGATAAATAATAAGTGGTCGAACCCCTTACATGCAAGGTTCAAATCCTGACGGCTTGAATTCTATTTATTAATTTTCTTGGCAAGCGAATACTATGGTCACAGGAAATGAAAGCATTATGAAACTAATATATGAGATGTATGACATTACTCTATGTTAATATTCAATATGTCTGAAGGATGGAGTAATGGTCATAACATTGCTTTCAGAGTATTTGATTGTGACCATGATAGAGTTGAAGTACGTACCAATGGTAACGCTCCGTCTGTGATAGAAAACATGGGTAACTGTATGATTAATGGAGATGGTTCTTGATGAAGCACAAAACCGGCACACGCAAACAGTGGCTCACAGCCCGGCTCAAGCTACTGAAAGCAGAGAAGGAGCTCACATGGCGTGGTGACAAACTTTCCATTCTGCGGCAGAAGTTGCCGTGGGTTCGGATCGACAAGGAGTATCAATTCGAGACCGACGAAGGCAGCGCCTCCTTGGCAGATCTATTTCGAGGGCGTTCACAGCTCCTCGTGTATCACTTTATGTTCGGGCCCGACTACACGGCGGGGTGTCCAGCGTGCTCGTCGATCGCCGACGGTTTCAACGGCTTTGTAGTCCATCTGGCCAACCACGATGTCACGCTATCGGCGGTGTCGCGAGCTCCTCTCGCGAAGCTACATGCGTACAAGCGGCGTATGGGATGGACGTTTCCCTGGGCATCATCGCTCGGCAGTGACTTTAACTTCGACTTCAACGTATGGTTCACCGAGGATCAACAGCGCAAGGGAGGCATTGAGTATAACTATCGACACGAGGGGGCGACACGTGAGCCGCTCGCAGGTAAGGCCGTTCGAAAGTGGCGATCTCAAGATGACCAAGGTACAGTGGCAGAGATAGCGTCCATGACAGGAACCGATGTCGCCACGTACACACGCGAGAGACCGGGCATGAGCGCTTTCGTGCTAGAGGATGGCATCGTCTACCACACCTATTCCACCTATGCGCGTGGACTGGATGTGCTCTGGGGATTGTACCAATGGCTCGATCGCGCTCCTAAGGGACGCAACGAGACGGACCTCTGGTTTCGCCGACGCGACGAGTACAACAAGCGCTGAGGCTAGTCATGGATATCGCGTTGCCTATCCTAACTTTCTATAACTTATGTGCACCAAAGGCCGGATCAACCTACTAATAATGGAAGGTTTCCTAATACCATAAAGCTAAATACCAACTAATAGAACGCTAATAAATGGAGGGTTCGAATCCCGAAGGGCTCATAAATAACGTTTCCTCTTTTTATAACTAATGAAATTGCCAGTTTTAGAATTTCATATTAATGAATTATCATATGTAAATAAAATTCAAAAACCTAAGACATACACCTTTATTTGTAGAACCTCCAAAATATGTTAAGGAAGATATAGTTTGAATTACAATAAGCTAACTCCAGACGAAGAAAGTGTCCTTGTAGATAAAGCAACGGAACCTCCTTTCACGGGTGAGTACAACAATTTTTACGAAGATGGAACTTTTATCTGTCGAAGGTGTAATACGCCTCTCTTTTCATCAAAAAGCAAGTTTGATTCTGGGTGTGGATGGCCAAGCTTTGATGAGTATTTCCCAAATGCTGTAAAGCGTGTACCTGATCGGGATGGAATAAGAACAGAAATAGAATGTTCAAATTGTAATGCACATTTAGGACACGAATTTCTGGGAGAACATTTGACGGATAAAAATACGCGAGAATGTGTCAATTCGTTATCTATACGTTTTGTCCCGACGGGAAAAGAGTTACCAGAGAGAATACTTGAATAATAATAATAATACTAATAATAATAACAAGACTGAAATCGCGACACTTGCTAACGGATGTTTTTGGTGTACCGAAGCTATTTTCGAAAGAGTCAAAGGTGTCAAATCTATTATACCCGGCTATGCTGGAGGAACAGTGAAAAATCCTTCTTATGATCAAGTATGCACTGGTGAGACCGGTCATGCAGAATCAATTCAGATAGAATTTGATCCGAAAGTTACATCTTTTGAAAAAATCCTTGATATTTTCTGGCATACCCATGACCCAACGACTCTCAATAGACAAGGTAATGACGTTGGTACACAGTACCGATCTGCAATCTTTTATCATGACAAAACGCAAAAGGAGATTGCTGAGAGATCAAGAAATGAACTCGAAAAGGAAAATGTTTATAATGATTCAATTGTGACAGAAATTACTCCCTTTAAGAATTTTTATGTTGCAGAGGATTATCACAAAAATTACTATGAAAAACATCATGATACTCCCTATTGCAATTTTGTCATTGATCCCAAAGTCAGGAAACTTCTTGAAAAGTATGGAAATGACGTAAAACAGGAATTTAAGTAACTATCCAAGGCATGTCATAATTTCCTCACTAAGCCTTTCTATTTTGATCCTGTTCTTCTTGGCAATCGTCAGAACTAAAATCAGTTAAATCATAGACATATCTTTTAGTTTGGATCCGAATTGTTAACAATTCCCATCCCGACGGACTCATAAAATAATGTTTCTCTTGTTTATAACGAATAAAATACAATTTGAGATCTTAATCTCGGTTCCGATTGAATATCCAGTCGTATCCTGACGACTTCCTACCTGTTAACTTGTGGAGATTACTAATATACGGTATACCTTTAAGTCATGAATAGAATTGCACATTTGGTGAAATAGATTATCCGTTAGAGTGAAATTTGTTAAGTTATCCAATAGTATTTTTAATACGTTAAAGAGCCTATTGGTGTTACTATCATTTAGTCAACTTCTTGGGCGACATTACTTCCATTAGATATACTAGATGTATCCTCCGGCTTAACCCAATCCCAATATTTTTGTTGAATGCCTTTGTAAATTATAGGAATACGAACCTGAAAACTAGTCTGACCCGGCTTTGAGCTAAAGCGCATATCTCCTTTGTGAGTGTCCACAATTATCCTGTGGCTTATACTTAATCCAAGACCAGTTCCCTCACCAAGTTGTTTGGTTGTGAAGAATGGTTCGAAAATACGGGGCTGTATTTCCTCAGGAATTCCTTGACTCCCGCTATCTACTATTTCTACAAGCACGTGGCTTTTTCGCTCGTTTTTTGTACGAATTAAAATAGTTCCGCGGCTGCCTATACTCTCTATGGCATTGTCTATAAGATTTGTCCATACCTGATTCAATTCGTTTCCAATAGCATTGACATGTGGCAATCCAGATTCATATTCTCTGACTATTGTAATATCTGCTTTCTTCAATTTATGCCCAAGCATAGTTAATGTGCTTTCTATTCCATCGTGAATGTTGACGTCTTGTAATGGCGCCTGATCCATATATGAGTACGATTTTACGGCAGAGATTAGCTCACTAATACGTGTAGTACTAATCTTGATCTCATATATCATTTGATCCACTCTTATGGTAGCATTAAGCCATTTTAGAATATCTTCAAGCAAAAGATTTTGATTCGCAATCTTTGTATTTCTACTTGCACTTGCTAGCTGTGGAAGAATAACGTTGGTTACTATGGCATTTAGCTTATCTATAGTTACTCCAAAATTAACCAAGTCTGATGCAAGTTTCCATCCATCATTGATACCATGAGAGCCAAGCCACTCTACGATTTGGTCTTCCTTTTCGCTTTGTTTTAATGCGTCATCTGCAGTGTACTGAATGTTAGAATTGCTTTCTTGAACATTGGTGCCCTTTGAATCGAACTTTGAAGTATCTTTTCTTAATTTAGAAAGGTATGACCACTGGAGAGAAGTAATGCTCCCCTGCTCATTTAACTTCTGGACGAGAGATCTCCACTCTTTGATAGAGTCAGATAATTGTGTTACTCCTCTATTGGCCGCCGCCGCAGGATTATTCAACTCATGGGCAAGACCAGCAGCCAGCCCACCAAGCGCGATAAGTTTTTGATTCTGTTGTAATACAGTCTCCAAAGTTTTAAGAACCTGAGCCATTGAAGTCAAAATCTTTCTGGTTAGCATAGGAGAACTATATATCATTCGCCAGAATTCTTCTTGGCTCCACTCCATTAGATGACTTTTCTCTGTAGCATAGGCAGCACAACTATGGTCAGCCCATCCAAGTATAATGGGCAGCTCTCCAAAATGGTCTCCTGAATTATAGGTGGAGAGTACTGCTTCTTTAGATCCATCTCTCAGTATTACGTCCACCTTGCCATCTAGAACTACATAAAAAGTATCATGTTCTCCTTCTGCAAGTATTTTATCTCCTGCGTCAAACCAAACCTCCTTTCCCTTTTGAATTGATTGTAATTCCTGGCTTGTTAATCCTGAAAAAAGTCTTATTTGATGAACAAAGGTCTCGTGGTCATGTGTCATCCTATTATTGTTAGTATCAGTATCAGTAGTCATATTTCCATACTTTATCTCAACTTCTGCATTATTATTTTTATTGCTATCGTTACCTGACATGATTACTATTTTACACCTTCTTTAAGTATTGATGTATAAGCTGAACAGCAATGGAACCTTCGCCTACACTTGCAGCTACTCTCTTCATAGAGCCGTGACGTACATCTCCTGCAGCAAAAATTCCTGGAACGTTTGTTTCAAGCAAAAATGGTTGACGTTTGACTGTCCAGCCCTGAGGACGTTCACGTCCGCCATCGATCAAATCAGGGCCAGTCAAAATAAAGCCATTTGCATCTCGCTCTATTAGTCCAGCAAGAACATCAGTATGTGGTACAGCACCAATAAAAATATAGAGTCCATCAGAGGTAAATGTCTGTAACTGTCCTGTTTGAGCGTTTGTTATGGTTATAAATTCAAGTTTATTTTCACCCCGTACCTCAGTGACTCTTGAATTCAATAATACGTGTATGTTATTTGTTTCATGTATTTGGTCTATAACGTATTGCGACATACTCCTGCTTAAAGAATCCCCTCGAACCACAAGTGTTACTGTTTTAGCATATTTTGAAAAATGAACTGCATTTTGACCTGCAGAATTAGCTCCCCCAACCATAAAAACATCTTCGTCCCTACACGACAATGCTTCTACCATGGATGCTCCATAATAAACGCCAGACCCAGTTAGTTTTTCGATTCCCGCTACATCATTTAACTGTCGGTATGATACCCCACAGGCAATAAGCAGAGCATGGCAGCTTATCTCTGTTCCATCATTTAGTTTAACTATTCTATAAGGACCATCAACTTGTAGACTGGCAACCTCTTGTGGAGCTAAGATTTCCGCACCAAATTTAGCTGCCTGAGCAACAGCACGCCGAGCTAGGTTACCGCCACTTAAACCAGAAGGAAATCCTAGGTAATTTTCGATATTAGAGCTCATGCCCGCCTGACCCCCTGGTGCCTGTCTTTCGATTAATAGTGTACTTAGACCCTCCGAGGCTCCGTATACCGCTGCTGCCAAGCCAGCTGGACCCGCGCCAATAATTATCAAATCATAGAAGGGCATCTGCGCACGTGTTTTAAGACCAATTTTTTCTGCAAGCTGTGAATTAGATGGTTCTTGCAAAAATGAGCCATCAGGAAAAATTAGAAGTGGTAGATGCATGAAGGATGAATGTGATTCTGAAGATGTTGATTTGCTAGAGAATGGTGATTCGGTGTTATTATTATCCGTTTTATCATTTTCATGAGTAGACAATGCGCTAACAGTATTCTCAATTACTGGAACAGTAGAGTGAGAACCAAGAGTATCATCTTTACTAGTTGATTCAAGATAAGAGACCAGTTTATGAGCTTCTTCGTTAGCCTCCATATCAAGCCACTGATAAGGAATCCCGCTTCTCGCTAGGAAATGCTTTATTTCATAAGATTTTGGTGACCATCTTAACCCTATAATCCTAATGCCTTCAAACGGTGGTTTAGCCAAAGCCCACCAATCGTCTAATAAGTCATCAAGTATCGGATACATGTGCACTTCTGGTGGATCCCATGGCTTCATCAGGTAATAGTCAATTTTGGCTTTATTGATGGATCTTATAGCGGCGTCAGTATCCGCATAAGCCGTAAGCAATACACGTTTAGCTTCCGGAAATATTTTCATAACTTCCTCTATGAGAGACACTCCTGACATGTCAGGCATTCTTTGATCAGCTAATAGAAGTGCCAATAGCTCATTTTGTAACTTTAGCTTTTTTACTAGTTTAAGAGCCTCTTCACCAGATTCTGCTTTTAGAACACTATAGCGTTTACCATATTGCTGCTTTAAATCACGTTCAATGACTCGAACTACTTGTGGATTATCGTCCACTGTAAGTAAAACAGGTCTCATTTAGTTATGTCACTACCTTCCCTAATAGGAATTACCAGTAATTAAAATTATAAAATGAAATACATCCCTACATCTGGCCGGAAGAAGAAGTATGGTATTTTAGAAAATTCCGTTAGAATCTGAATCAGATACATATACTCGGTTTAAAAAGTCCAAAAAGTCTCCAGAGGTCATAGATTAAATTTAATATTAACGAAAAATCATATCTGGAAATAATGAATGATATTCAGCAAAAGATTTCTCAAAT
>JAJPIN010000264.1 GCA_021324715.1 Nitrososphaeria archaeon | reverse complement strand
GATACCCTTCTACTTCCATTCGGATTTGCAGAAACAAAAGCTAAAAAACTTACAGAATATTTAGATATTAAAGAAATAGTGCACGTTTCGGTTGCGGGGACCCGTTTGTTAGGACCAATGACCGTTATGAATAACAATGGAATCTTGTTACCATCGACAGTTTCAGATGATGAGATCCGAATCATTAAGCAGACAGGTTTAAACGTGGCACGTCTAAAAAGTAAGTATACTGCAATTGGAAACCTAATTTTGGCAAATGATAAGGGAGCAATAGTTTCAAATTTATTCAAAGGAGAAGTCGATCAAGATATTAAAGATACTTTGGGTGTTCCGCTTCAGAGCATGTCAATCGGAGGATTTATACAGGTTGGATCGATGATTGTGGCGACAAATGCCGGAGCTATAGTTCATCCAAATGCTAGTGATGCTGAAATCAACAGCGTGTCGGAAATACTTCAAGTTGAAGCAGAACCAGCTACTGTTAATGGAGGTTCACCCTTCATCTCATCTGGAATCATAGCCAATTTCAGCTCAGTTATAGTGGGTAATTTAACTACCGGACCTGAATTAATAATGATAAGTAGGGCACTAAGAGTGTAAGTTTAATCGATCCTGGTTCTTCTAGTCCTGATACAGTCTATTAAATACCAGCAACAACACTGCAACTTTCATGAACAAATATCACTTAAAGTAGATGTTGGGCGATAAGCGTGATGAGGATATTGCGTGATCGTCATTGGTATAAATAGCATCTACATCAGTTCCATCGATTTGAATTTTAATAGCATTCAGGTCAGAATCTGATAGATTAAATTTTTCCTTTAGTATAGACTTTATACGAAATACTTGGTCATAAATTTGATTTTTGTCGGATGGTAACGTAATTTCTAACGCTTGTCCTAAAAGTGGGTGGGGGATTTTTCCACTGGAATCATTTAATATCCTAAAATCTATCTTATTGAAAATCATTTCACTAGGAGGGCTAGGTAATGCATTCGCCGTATAGAACACTTGGACGTCAACCAAATTTGATTGTGAATCATTAATAGATCTTAAAATTGATGCTTCTGGATTACTTGGATCCGGGAATGCACTAATGATATTCCCACTTATTGGTAAGGACAACATAACAAATCCTTCTAATAAATTCTTTTTTTCGATAACTAACGGTAGAATATCTTTGCATGATATGCTAGTAGAGCTTTCAGGTCTAAGAGTCTTAATGATAGAAATTGAAGAAGTTCCATCATTAGGGATGACGTTCCAAAATATTTTTATTGGATAGTCTTGTTTGTTAAGGATACTTATATCGGTATCATAATGTCCTGGTCTCACAGGACCTTCATCAGAGGGTACATTTCCGCACAAAAATTTTGGAGTATAGGTAACAGTTTTAATAGAGGAGTTATTTTGATTAGCCGACCCAAGTAGTTGATTAATTGAGTTGGTATCTAATTTTGTGGTATGTCTGCTGGAGGTAGTCAAATTGGAATAATTTCTATGTGTTGTATCGATGACTTGGCCAAATATAGAAATACTATCATTTTGAATAAATAATGCAAATGACAGGAACAATACAAACAATAAAGTGAATTCGCACTTATTCAAACTGCAAAAATTATTACAAACCTCTAATATATGCTATATTGAAAATTATCATTTAATTGAAATCTGATAAGAATCTTTTTGTAAAGGGGCTTTATCATATTATGACAGTGGTAATCAGTGAAGACTAATAGATTCTTTGGTCGGGATGTTGTTTCAATTAATGATTTTAGTAGAGATGAGCTTGAGTTCTTATTTGAAAAAACGAATAAAATGAAGGAGCTAAAGCCCAAAGAAAAAGATGAATTGGGAAAAGCCAGAATAATGGGCTATCTGTTTTATGAACCAAGTACAAGAACAAGAATGAGTTTCGAAGCAGCAATGGCGTCAATAGGTGGGAGCTCAATTGGAATATCAGACTTAAGATCTTCTTCAATAGAGAAAGGAGAAAGTTTACAGGACACTGTGCGAGTTATGGATCTCTACTCAGATATCATTATCCTTCGCCACCAACTTGATGGTTCAAGCAAATTTGCTGCAGAAATTTCTGATCATCCGATAATTAATGGTGGCAGCGGAAGTGAAGAGCATCCAACACAAGCAATGCTTGATTTATATACAATTATAAAGGAAAAAAAGAGAATTGATGGGTTAAAAATTTGTATTTTGGGTGATTTGAAATATGGACGAACAATTTATTCCTTGTTGTATGGTCTTTCCAATTACGATGTTGAAGTCATTCTTATTTCTCCACCAACATTGAAAATCCGACAAGAGTCGATCTATGGATTAAAAAATAAGATGAAAATTGTAGAACTAGAAGAGATTAACGAAACCGTTTTTCAAAATTCAGATATATTATACGTTACCAGGATACAAAAAGAGAGATTTTCTGACCCGCAAGAATACGAAAAGGTTAAAGGAGTTTATACAATTGATAGCACCATATTGAAACAGTTTAAACCTGATATTTCTATCATGCATCCATTACCGAGGATAGATGAGATATCGCAGGATGTGGATAATAAATCTAATGCGATTTACTTTAAGCAAGCGTCTTATGGTAAAGATCTAAGATCAGCCCTCCTTGCATTAATATTGAATGAGTCTCCTATCTAGAGAAGTTCTTATCCATACTTGTCTTAGTGAAACCCTAACAATTATCTACAATACTAAAACATAAGGAAGCGATTAATTCTAAATTTTTAATTAACGTATGTGAGCCATTTCTCAAATTTTTCATTATTTCCATGTATGATCTGCTTGTAAAGACCTTGTAACATTCCAGTTATTCTTCCAGTTTTTCCATTAGCGATGGTCATTTTATCAATTTCACCAATTGCCTTAATTTCAGCTGCTGTTCCTGTTAAGAATATCTCATCAGCATAATACAATTCGTCTCGCGATATATCAGAAATTTGATAATCAATGCCAAGGTCCTGGGCTAAATCCAAAACACTAGAGCGGGTAATTCCATCTAGGGCGCCTGAGCTTAATGGCGGAGTAATAATAAGTTCATCTTTTACTATAAAAATATTTTCGGCTGTTCCTTCCACGACCATCCCACTCACATTCAACATAATTGCCTCGTCAGCTCCAGATTTCAACGCTTCTATTCTGGCTAGGGCTGAATTTGCGTAGTTTGCACTAGCCTTTGCATGTATTGGTAAGCTTCTAGAATCTATTTTGACCCATGAAGAAACCATAGCTCTCATTCCTTCGTCGCCTTTTGTTTTTATGTGATCTTCCCAAGACCATATTGCTATAGCTGTTGATACTTTATTAGGTAAGGGATTGACTCCCATCTTTCCGTATCCATAATAGCAAATAGGTCGGATATAACAATCCTCGACATTATTTATCTTTATTATACCAATAATTGCCTCTCTAAGTTCTTTATCAGTATATTCTAGAGTCATATGATACATATTGCAACTATTGACTAGCCTTTTGATATGTTCCTCTAGTCTAAATATTGCAGGACCTTTTTTTGTACTGTAACAACGGATCCCCTCAAATACTGCCGTTGCATAGTG
>JAJPIN010000015.1 GCA_021324715.1 Nitrososphaeria archaeon | reverse complement strand
GGTGGGAAACACTATACCTTCTGAGTGGTATGGTACTAGTTCCATATTGCAGAGATATTGATCAAATAATGCCCATTTTCTTTTTTTGGGATAGTTGGTTCCTGTCAGCCCAGAAATGAGATACCACAAAGCAGTATAATATGGTGATTCAAATTTATAACGGGAAAAGTATTGAAAAAAATTAAGGTAGAGATTTTGATAATGTTGCCACGATTTACTTGCTTCGTTTTCTTCTATAGGACTATTCTTTGAGGAATAACCGGGATTTACTCCGAAGAAGATAATAGGAGCAGTTTCATATTTTCCAATTAAATATACAGCGCAATAGTCAGCTTTAAGTCTGTTTTTTTTTGTTAAGCCAAACATATCTGATATTGAATTCACCTTTTTTTTATACTGAAACTGTTCTAGTGTATATAGTAGATATTCCTCTCGAATTTCTTGCAGAAGGTCGGCCAATTAATTGTAACTCTGGGCAAGGTTCAAATAAGTTTATTCATTGAATATCTCCCAAAATGACTGCGACCAAATAACGCTTAGGATCACAATAGTCATACCAAGGACTAGACGCCCAATCACAACAAGATTCAATTTTGGATTGCAGAATAACATTGTAAATTCAAATTCGTTCAAATTTTAATATAATGTTGCTTATGCTAGACAATATCGGTTAGAATTTCTGAATTAAAGTATAACATCAATCGTTTTAAAAGAAGGGAATTTAAAAAAAATATCTGTCTTAACTGGTTCCACAGTAGGACAGTGCTTGTTTGAACTGTTCAGAATTAGTATATATTCCACTTTGCTCGTATCCTACTATTTTATTTCTACACGTGTTATATTGATTCATTGTATTTGGGAATAATACTCCTATGCTCATTAACAATGTAAATGCAAGGAATAATGCTACTGATATTAGTAATATAGAAAATGTTGTTGGCTCTATATGTTTTGATTTTGCAACTAACTCTTTGACTGGTGCTGGAACATGCAACAAAATACTCATTTTTTCACCTCCATGCAATCTGTGCTCATACCTAGCATATCACAAACCAAGAACATTAAGGCTAGTAAAGCTTAGTTTTTAGAAATATGAAGTGTTTGCTATTTTTAATCTTGAAATTTTCTAAATTTTAGAAATCAGATGGTTGCCAAAAGGTGCATTTTGTTTGTGATTTATTATTATGGTGGTGATGATAGCATCGAAAGAACAACCCAAGTATTATGAAATGCATTTACTGGCTGGTATGCTACCAACATCTTTGTGTTACCTACCTTTTCAATGGTTGAACCAGTTTGTCCGCATATTGCTGCCCTAAAACCCGTTAGGTTAGAAAAAGACTCAGGGATAGTACTTTTAGATATATCAGAATCAGCAATCTTTTGCCCTTTACTATCAACATAGACAACACGCGTGCTGTCTCCTAAAGATGTAAGATTAAGTGACTGAAGTTCTTTATTTAAAACATTGAAATCAATACTACCAGCCCAAACTCCCGCAATAGTAGAGTTATCCTTTAAAGAATATACTGAAACGGCAATCTGTGCTGTTCTAATACCAGAAGCTGCTGCAGTATTAAGCCCATTTCCTAAATAGGTATCATTTCCTTTAATCGCCTCTCGGAAATAATCTCTAAATGCATAATTGTTCTTACTAAGTGTCTTTTGGATAGAATAAGGCTCGACAAAATACATATTTCCATTTGGCATAATAAAGAATATTTCATACAAGTCATTATTGCTAGATATTATACTCCTACCTAGCTGTCTTTTTTCTATGTCTGCATATTGAGGTATTCCATGTAATGTGGTTAAAGTTAGATTAAGCAAGTGTGCATATGGAAGATTTCTTACCTGTGGTAACTTGCTTGTTATTTCAAGAATGGCGCCTGCTTTTTGAATGTGATGTTCAAGATTATTGGCCAGGATTTTAGTTATTAGCGAAATATTATTTTGAGTGTTATTTGTATCTGTTGTGTTCTTATTAATTTTGACACCTTCTTGAGCGCTAACATGGTTGAAAAATATATCATGTAAGTTTATAACGCAAATGTATGATAAGAGAATAAATAAAATTGAAAATATCGTGACCTTAGCGGCAATTTTTCCGCCAGTGTCTGTCTTGCATTCATTAATACTCAATCATTTGGCTACTTTTAAACTAGTATATAACAATATCTTTTCGACATCCAACAGGGTCTTTTGATTTTAACAAAAAGCAGATAAGGCAATTTCTATTTTGTTTCCAATTTATCGAAATGCATCTTATTCAATGCGTGGATTGAAAAAGAAATAGCATTTCCTATTCATTAAATTGAATGCTTAAATCTACTTCTTACGATTAGAAGGTTGTAACAGATATGAATAATAATAATAAAATAAAAATCGTTGAGCCCAACAAGGGTAAACATATTGCTGTACCTGGTCAAATTAATACCATAGTTGCATCAAACGAAGACACAGGTGGAACATATAGCTTCATTGAGTGTAAAGTTTTTCCGGGAGCTGGTCCTGTGCCACACATTCAAACACGTGAACATGAGGGTTTTTACCTAGTTGAAGGTCAATTAACATTCACGGTGGACAAAGAAAGAATTGAAGCCAAGCCCGGAACATTCATTAATATTCCACCAAATGTTTTGCATACTTTCAAAAATGAAACTGATGAAATTGCAAAACTAATAACAATACTATC
>JAJPIN010000091.1 GCA_021324715.1 Nitrososphaeria archaeon | reverse complement strand
GACATAAGAGCTATCAAGAAAAAGGTTATTGTCGATAGGGCCAAAAAAATTATTCAAGAATGGGCAACAAAGACAATAAGTGAAGGGGAGGAAATGCTACGAGATGTATATGACGCAAGCAAACCAGGCAAACTAACTACATTTGGAAAGGCTCAGTTAGCATGCGGAACTGGAGTATTCGATTCACCATACATAATCCTAGTTGAGGGTAGAGCAGACGTGATTAATCTCTTACGTGCAGGTTTTGATAACTCTATTGCTATAGAAGGCGCAAAAATTGATGAAACTATTGTGAATCTGACATCAGGGAAGAAAGTCATAGCGTTTTTGGACGGGGATAGGGCTGCTGACTTGATCCTAAAAGAATTGCAAGGACTCGTTAAAATCGATAAAGTTTTGAGGGCACCAGCTGGGAAAGAAGTAGAGGAGTGTACTCCATTGGAAATATCTGAGATACTAAAAGAAATAGTTCAACCTACAGTGCAGCAGTACGATGTACCAATTCAACATCATAAAAGCATAAAGAAATCAAAAAACAATGATAGTGACAATATTGCCTATCAGGATTCAACATTCAATAATGGGAAGAAGACTGAAGACGATCCCCAAATAACCATAGCAATCAAAGAGGTTTATCCTCAAATTAATGAAACTTTAGAGGCAATGCTATTGGATAATTCGATGCACGTATTGTTAAAAATACCAGTTTCAGAAATTATCAAAAGATTGGATTCACTAGAAGGAGCTAGATTTCTTGTTATGGATGGGATCATTACGCAACGACTTATTGACGCAGCATACAAAGCAGGAATTGAGTATGTCGTTGGGCATCGAATGGCCGAATTAAAAAAATCACCGGAAATTACAGTAAGAACTTTTGATGAAATAGGTATTAGCAATTAAGGTGCGATGCAAGAAATAAAGTATGAGTATGTCGTAACCCTTGCGAAGCTTTTACTTAAAGGTGCAAAGGATAACTTTGTTAAATTTACTAGCACCGATATTGGAATAGAGATAAACAAATCACAGCAGGCAGCTTCAAAAATAATTCTGGAATTGCAAGAATTGAAATATGTTGAACGAGTTAAGAAGGGACATAGTTACTGGATCAGAGTAACAGATGAAGGTCTTGAATCGGTTAAGAAAATGTCAGATTTCTTTAACATGGCCTTATATTCATTACCTGAAAATATTCATTTTAATGGTGTTTTAGTCTCTGGGATGGGAGAAGGAAAGTACTACATGAGTCTCGAAGGCTATCGTAAGCAGTTTCAAAGAAGGATTGGTTATATTCCTTTCCCGGGCACATTGAATATTAAATTAATTGATTCATTGTCACTAGACAATAGAGCGAAAATTGAAAGTTTTCGTTACCAATTGATAGATGGATTCCACGATTCTGATCGAACATACGGTTGGGTCAAGTGTTACCCTGTAATAATAAATGGTAATAAAAATATTCAGTCAGATTTATTGATTCTAGAACGAACACATCATGATAAGAACATGTTGGAGATTATATCTCCTGTTAATATCAAAAAGGTTCTGCGTCTAAGGAACGGTAACACTGTTAAGGTTACAATGCAGAATTAAAAATGATGGGACTCATATGTCATAAATTGAATGACCCAACTCTTCTTTAATTTGAGTACTTTTTGAACCGGGTAGTGGGGTATTTAAGCGGATAACTCTAGTATTTATCCCTCTTTTCAAACAATTCATGGCAATTTCTTTTTCGGTGTGTTTTTGATCGTACCCTAAGGCAATAATATCTGGCTTGACAAATTCTACAGTATCATACAACGTACCTTCTCTTCCAATGAGTGCATAATCCACATATCTGATGGACGAAACTAGCTCTCTTCTAAGAAACTCATCATGGTATATTTTTCTATTTTTATTTATTTTATGTGCTGTTGAACTCTTTGCTACCACTACTACCAATATGTCCCCATGACTTTTCGCATCCTTTAACGTATGAATATGACCTGGATGAACAATGTCGAACACACCGCCAATCAATACAATTTTTAGCAGGCCTCTACCTAGGAAAGTTAATCTGAGTGGATTAGATTTTTCTACAAAACCACTTTCTGTCATTTCCTTAATTTTTAGATTAAATGTATGTTGGGATATTGGAGTTCTGTCCTTTAAATACCCTAAGGGCAGAATATCAGAATCCAGTGAGGAAATATAGATCGATGTTAGGATAGCTTTATCTAAAGGCTCTATCATAAATTCGACATTATTTAATGACCATTGTCTATTTAGTTCTATTCTCCAATTATGTTGTTCTTTAAACAAGAAACCTAAGTGGCCAATAAGGAAGTTCTATGGATAACTGAATCATTAACTCACAAAATACAGAAGGACTCTGTTTAGGTGAAGTATGGAAGAGTAAGTTTAGGATAGACAGCTAGAAACCCCGACTCCTTTATTTTTTAGTAAGACTAATACCTAAATAATGCAAATTAGAAAAAAATAATAGATGACAATTTCCAAAGTAGGTGCATATCCCTTATCCAAGGGTATTAAAATTTCAACAATTGATAAAAAAGAAATCTCAAG
>JAJPIN010000208.1 GCA_021324715.1 Nitrososphaeria archaeon | reverse complement strand
TTTTACTTTCAGGACATTTTTCAAATGGACTTAAACTTCAACCACCACAAAAATAGGCCTTGTATCGGATTGGCGGTTCAGTTTCGTCCAATGACAATATGTAAATTGCGAAAGTTATATACTGCTGTACTGTATAACTATTGATTACTATGGTGCAACGCATCTAAAGACCAAACAGTCCGAAATTTTGTTCTGCAGATCATTAACAATCACATGACATTCACCCAATAAAATGCTCGGAAATCACAATAAGGATTTGTGGTTTTCATCGATCAGATTAATATTTTATTTTGAAAAATTACATTACTTGTCCAGACACTTCAAATTTCGAATAAAGTACAATTCGACTTTAATATTAATGTTGCAGATTGAACAGAATATGCTTATTTATATACCGTGCACTTACATTTCTTTGAATTTCTGGTTTAGAAAGTTGATCGAATTAACTTGTTCGTAATTCATCCCATGCATCTTCGGGGATTCTTCTGTGCGATTTATATTTTTTAGCAGCATATTCTGCTAACTTACCTGTAATTCTATGTCTGTACAAATCCATATATCGCCACGCTTTTCGCGCAAATCTACGAATTGTTATTACATCAACGGAATCAAGAGCACGAGGGACTGTTTCTTGTAATCCGCTCCATGTATAATTACAGTTGTTTCTTGCATATCGTTTGGCTGCTCCCCAATAACGTTCAATAAAGTTCAATTCACAGTGAAATTTTGGCAAAAAAATACAAACGTGACCAGAATTTTCGATCGTTTCAACCAAAGCCGATCTTTGAGCCAGAAAATCCGGTTGTAGAGATATAATTCTTCTTCCACAACAATCTGTACGTAAAGAATCGCTGTTTCCATTTCGACATAGTTTGCATTCTCCTACCATATTTTGTCTCCACAATCCTCTTTCACACAAAATCTGCTTTATTCCTTTTGGCTGACCATCGGGAAAATTCATACTTTGTTTTTCATGATTCGGACCCCAAAAAGTATCTCGCATTTTCGGTGCATTCCCACCAGATCCAATATTCATTCTTTTCGCAACCAACGCATCTGGTGCAAATGCAGAATGGTTTGAACTATTGTCGAAAACAAATACTGCAATGCAATTTGGGAATAAAGCCTCAAATATAGGAATGGCTTTATATTCAACTTGCTCAATAAGATGTGCAGCTGTCCAATAACCTTCTTCATTCGCTCCTGGTTTTAAACATACTCGTGCCTCTTCTGGAACGTCAGGATAATTCTCAATATGCTCAACAGTAAGTTTGAGTCTCCCACAGGCTTCAGTTAAAAATTCGCTCACCATAATCGATTTCCCATTACCTTTTTTGCGCAACGGTAACTCACCTGATTTGGCCCATGTTCCACGTTTTCCATCGTTCGAGTAGAAAATGCATTCATCATGAACTACTAATATGTATTCCTTCTCTCCTAAATTTAAAATAGGTGCAATTCTCTTCATATCTTCTCCTTCATAAGTTGCCATATATTTTTCGAACTTGGCTATCTCCGATAAAAATATACGCCGATATTCAACAACATCTTCTCTCTCATGTCCATCATAATATATTCCTTGTTTTTGTTGTTGATAATGATATCCAAGGATATTTAACCATCGTCGTACTGTACTTATACTGATTGTCTTGTTGATACCCGTTCCTGGAAATAACGATTCTTGAACAAATTCTTTGAATTGATGCGGCGTGGTATGGCCTCCGTTCGCACGAATCCATGTATGACATTTTTCTGCCGTATCTTCATCATCAATTATTCTGCTAAGTTTCTGATGTTTTCCTCGACGAGATATAGGCAACATATGATTATTGTACCAATACTTTGCCATCTCGCGAACCCGGGTAGCTTTTGACTTACTATTGCTATTATATACTATCTTCACTACTTCCGTACTTGCCTTCATTTTTTTCTCCCCTTTTATTAAACGCACAGAATACTCAAAAATAGCTCTCTTCCAAACATACTCGTTTGCTGACATTGTAGTAAAATTTTCCTTTAAATCTTTTTCCAAACTCAAAACAATGTTCTCCGATGGCAAAGCATTTTCTTCATCTGATGAAATATCTTGCTCCAATTCGACTTGTTGATTATTTCCTTCAGCTTGACTAAAAAAATTTTCTAATTTTGGAACCCCCTTTGCTGCTGCTGTCCACGAACCACTTGGCCCCCACTTGTCATAATATGTTGATTTTGGCATTTTCCCTACTTTATAAGGACCACGGCTGCTTTTTTCTAAATTGGCATCTGGTCTCCACTTCAACCAAGCACCATCCCTCGAAAGTCTGTTACAGATATCTTGTTCTGCCTCTGAATCAACATCACTTCCCCAATCACTTACCTCATCATTTTCCCAAAGTTGTTCGCTTAATAAATCGTCACCCAATCCCATCTCCACTATCTCCAATGTGCTTGCTTCTGTATTGATAAAATCAAGTTCACCTCTAATAAATCTGCCTCTCCCATCTCGAGACACTTTTTGGTGTGTGGCTTTTCTTTTAGGTGGTCGAGGCATAGTGAAACAATAGAGAATGCTCATGAAAACTACACGCATTTATTGGATAACGGATTGTTACACACAAAAGTTACACAAACGGTGTGTCCGAAAATTTCTATTTTTCTTAAGGAAACTTAAGAAAACATAAGAAAACTGTTACTTTTCAAATCCCTAAAACTCAAAACTTTTCTAGTTGACTAAAAAATCTAAACCGTAACTTTTGTTCTGCATCATCTGTTCTATCATTCTTACGGATTAGTTTTTCTCCATATCCTCTAATAAAAAAGCCTTAGGGTTTTGAAAGTTGGATAATCTATTTCGAGCTTTAGATGATATGCACCATAGTGACGCCGCCTGCAACCAATAATTGTAATTAATACATGATCTCGTGACAAAACTACAAAAATCCTGCGCTGAACTTCGGTAGCGACTTTACTATTAAAACTACCGTACTTCTCTGACTAAAGTACTCCGGGTATTAAGTTCTTGGCGATTGAATAGAATTCCTTCGAATAACCGACTGAATACCCTTGCTACAGTTGGTGTAAGCTTTTTCT
>JAJPIN010000016.1 GCA_021324715.1 Nitrososphaeria archaeon | reverse complement strand
CCTCTCATATGACACAGCGTGTTGTGCCGCTCGCCGCATTCCTTGCAAGAGCCATACCTACAAGATCTAGAATAGTGATCTGATCGAAAGCAATTGAGACATAAATTTAATCTCCTTATTTCTTTAATTCTGTCTTCGACAGTCAAACCCAAAAATTTTTTGCAGTTATAAATAAAGTGCTGTCCTTGACACAGATAACACTTTTTATCTTGAGTTGTTGTTGCCAGCGTCGCCTTGCCTCGTGACCTTGTAGTCGAATTTTGCTGCTTGTTCGATTGTTCCCTCCTACAGGCATCCTTCTCCGCTCCGCCGGCACCGCCGTCCACAGCCGATCGCCGCAACAGCTGACCATGCCGTTGCAAGAACTCTATCATAGTGCTCGTGGTGACCGATTCCCTGCTCTCGATGTGTTCTTCCCACCGACGTCTGGTGGCATTGTCCAAATTTTTTTCAATAATGTATATAATTAAATCTCCCCACTCTTCTGTGGCTTCATTGATTGCAGAACTCTTAAATTAACAGGATAAATAATTTTGACGACCAATACTGGCTAAGTTAGCATTTAATGTAACACGACGTTTCGACCGTGGGTTTCGGTCCTTTTCAAGTGTACTACAAAAATTACAAAGGATTCAAAGATGATACAATACTTATAAAAAGGTTAAATTCGATCAATAGTAATGCGCCTCTAGATATGAAAAAGAAGTTAAATAATTATTAAAATCTTTTCTTACATTTAAATTGATCAGTGCTGTGCGAGTCACATCTTGTCAAGAGTAAAGGAGCTAACAAACTGAGAAGGGACTAAACAACCTTTAATATTTTGTCATAAACATTGTTTAGATTTTCTGTATCTTTTTGTAGGTTAATTGTGTTTTTAGTTTTTTTGATAAAAAACATTTCGGCTATTTCTCTCTTCTTCGTATGTTTCTCATTATGTAATATCATCGGTTTAGCCCAGTCAAAATCATGGTTAAAATCTAACTTATGTTTACTGATAACGGAATGATTAGACGCATGAAGTTTAATATTATTAAAATGTTCTTTTACTCTAGTATTTAGAAATCTTTTTGTTTGGCCAATGTATGACTTATTACAGTTTTTGCAGTTTATTTTATATACTAAATTAGTTCTAACATCGTTCTGCAATTTATCTTTGCCGCGCTTAATTACAGAATCCAATTTTTTTGGTATTGTGTAGACAACATTAAAACCTAATGTGTTAAGCGATCGACTAATGCCTTCGAAACCATCTCCGAAAAAAGGTAAAGAAATAATAGAATCAATATCAAATCGGTTTGTCATAATATTGGTGTCCTCGTTATATATAGAATAGTTCTCATTATTACGTTCCATTAAAATATTCATCCTCTTATCGATATAGTGTTTTATAGTATGCTTCGGGAAACAATTATTTATTAGAATTCTTTCAACAGTTAGTATATTATCTTTATGGAATTGTTTATCTGATAGTAATATAGCATGGTCAACTAAGTTATAAATGGTATTAATTTTGTAATTAAAGGGATGGTTCGAATAAAAATTTATATATCTGTCAGAGTTAGTTGGTTTTCTATACCAATTAGTCCGTAATTTAAGATTATTTCTTATAACCGTGGTATTCAAAAAGTTAATGCACGAGTTTGATTCCATCTCGTGGGTGAATTTTAATCGTTCATGATAGTTATTAAATATAGTCAAAATTTCGTCTATCTTCGATCGCCTAACTACGGCAAAAATGTCGTCAACGTATCTATAAAAAACAGTTACCGAATCGCCTAGTGAGTTCAAACAATGTGTTTCCAAATCATCCATTACCAAATCTGCCAAAATTGGTGACAAAGGGGAACCCATCGGACTGCCAAAAATTTGTTCATAAAACTGCCCATTAAAACTAAAACTCGTCGAGTCTAAAATCAATTCCACGGCATGTACAAACTGAGCTTCATTGAATTTTGTTTTCGTACTGATGTCACACCAACGTTTCATAATTGCCTTCAATGCTAAATCTTTAGGAATATTGGTGAATAATGACGTGACGTCCAATGAAATTAGTAATTCATCATCATTAATAGCTATATTTTTGATCTTGTTAGCGAAGGACCATCCATCTTTGATGTGAGACAAAGGTTTTGTAACAGAATCGTGCAAAATACCGTGAATGTAACGCGCAACATTGTATAACGGACTACCGAGTGACGATACAATAATACGTAAAGGGAAACCAGTTTTATGAATCTTCGGCAGCCCGTAACAACGTGGTAGGTTCCCATTTGTAACATTCAGATATCTGTACACATTTTCCTCGATCAGGTTGTTATCATGCCACGACTTCACTAAGGAATGTATCTTATTCGTTAAACGTTTAGTTGGATCCTTATGCAATTTCTTATACGTATATTGATCGCTTAATAATAATTCCATTCTATTTATTAAATTAATTATTAATATTGACGGTTTACCTGTATTCAAGAGCAGTAGAACTGACTTGTGGCCTATTTTAGGTCGTAGTGATGATATTATAGATTCACGTCCATTCATGATTGCATGTTTCTGTGGTGAAGGAAAACCAATAAATCTTGAAAAATACCTAAAGCTTTTCATTG